>QHUE01000190.1 GCA_003221825.1 Gemmatimonadota bacterium | reverse complement strand
ACCGCGTACGTCGCCGCGAACCGCTACCAGCTCGGCGATCCCGCCCCCTACTTCTACAAAACCACTGACTTCGGCCGCACGTGGACCCCGATCGTCACCGGCATACCGGTGACGGAATGGGCGCGCTCGATTCGCGAAGATCCCGAGCGGGCGGGGCTCCTATTCGCGAGCACCGAGCGCGGCGTGTACGTGTCGTTCGACGGCGGTGGACATTGGCAATCGCTCAAGCGCAACCTGCCGCCCGTGCCGGTGCACGACCTCGCGATCAAGGAGGGCGACTTGATCGCGGCGACCCACGGCCGCTCGTTCTGGATCCTCGATGACATCTCGCCGCTCCGGCAGCTCGCGGACTCGGTGCTCGCCGGCGACACCCACCTGTACCGGCCCCGGGACGCGTACCGGGTGGACTGGGGCGGCGGCTTCGGGTTCGGAGAGAACGCGGCGCACCCCGTCGGCAAGAATCCGCCCAGCGGAGCGGTGGTCTACTACTGGCTCAAGACAGGCGGCGCGGAGGTGACGCTCGACGTCCTGGACTCCGCGGGTCAGGTGATCCGCTCTTTCACAAGCGCTCAGGACTCGGCCACGCGAGCGGACAGTCTACGCGCGGACAGCGTGAAGCGCGTGCGCACCGACAGTCTGCACCGCGCGGGGATCACCGACAGCGTGAAAGTCGATTCGATCGTCGGCGACACACTCAAGGACGCCGACAAGGCGTGGCCGCGCCGGCCCTCGTCGCCGCCGCGCGTGCCGGCCAAGGCAGGGCTCAATCTGTTCGCCTGGAACCTGCGGATCCCCGGCCCTGCGGAATTCTGGGGCATGCGCGGCATCTCGACCCAAGGTCCGCTGGTGCTGCCGGGGGCGTACCGCTTGCGACTGCGCGTGGGCGGGAAGGAATACGTCCAGCCGTTCCAGGTGCGCCCTGACCCGCGGGGCCATGCCGGTACCGCCGACCTGGCCGAGCAGTTCCGGTTCCTCAAGCAGCTGCGGGACACGGTCAACGCGGCGACGACGACAATCCGGACGCTACGCAACGCCCGCGCGCAGATCGAGGATCGGCTGCCGAGTCTCAGCGGCGGCGCGCGTACCCGGGCCCGTGCGGTCGCTGACCGGCTCGCCGGGATCGAGGACTCCCTGTACCAGATCCGCAATCAGGATGTGGAGGATGAGCTGATCTACGGGCAGCGAGTGACGGAGCGCCTCAGCTCCCTGGGGGGGATGGCGGAGTCGGCGGACGGCCGGCCGCCGCGGCAGGTCTACGACGTGTTCGCGCTGTTCGCGCCGGAGCTGCAGCGGCACCTGCTCGGGGCCCAGGCCGCCCTGCGTGATGCCTTGCCGGGCGTGAACGCGGCGCTCAAGGCGAAGAAGCTGCCGGCGATCGAGCCGCGGCCAGTGGAGCTCCGGGCCCCGCAGCCGATCGGCAACTAGGCTGTGACGCGGTCCAGGCTGGCGTGGGTAGTACAGGAAAGTAGATCGAGCGTCATGAGACCGATCGCCTGGATAGTGCTGGTGCTCACCGCGGGGTGCGGCGAGTCGACCGGGCCGCTCGCCGACCTGAGCGAGCTCCACACGAGCCTCGCCGTGGTCAACACCGTTTTCGCGTCGTCGCTAGTTCGATCGCTCGGCGTCTTTCGGTTTGGGGGGCCATTGGCTGCGCCGGCGGCGGGCGCGCCGCTCATTCCTGATTCGTTGCTCGGGAAGACGCTCGCGTTCACCTGCGCGTCGCAGCGGTACGCCGAGAGCGGCGACTCCGGCGCCCCGGCCACGGGCGTCCGTGTCGTGCTCTACCGGCGCGCTCCGGACGGTTCGATCGCGTGCCCGGCCACGGCCATTGGGCAGCTCGATCTATTCGACGCGAGCGCGCCGGGTACGACGGCGGTGCGCGGCGTGGCAACTGCTCCGGGTGGCGTCGCGCCGTTGGTCGACTACACCATCAGTCACAACGTAGCGGACCCGGAGGGCGTGGCGAGCGCGACCGGCTTCGTGACGGATGGACAGCAGCGCCTGGACTTTCAGGTGACCGGGGAGCCGGGCTCCGGGTTACACAACACGATCGCCACGGTGCAGCTCGACGATTCCGCGAAGGACCTGCATGCGGTGCTGCACCATGCGGCGGAGATGGGCGTCGACACCTACTATGAGGACGTGGATTTCTCGGTTCACGACGCTGCCCTGCGCGCCGAGCTGAAGGGCTCCGCTGGCTGGTTCAACACGTTGAGGTCGTGGGATGAGATCGTTTCGGTCAACGACGTGCCGTTTGCGAAGGTGGGGGGAAGCGCCGTACCGGAGAACGAGGGGCCCAGGATTACCCCCCTGCGCGGCCGGCTCTTCTTCACGGGCGAAGAGCTTCGAATCTTGCTCGACTTCGTGGGTGCGCCTGACTCGATCGGCGCGGGCCTGGCCGGCGTCCTCGGCGCAGGCGCGCACCTGGTGAGGATCGCGCTATAGAGACTTAGCGCCCTTCGATGTGGTGCCCGAAGCAGAGCCGGTAGCCGTTGCAATCATCGATTTCGAAGTCCCGGCAGCCGTAGGGCTGGTCAATGAGACCTCGCGCGATCTTCACGCCCTTCGATTTGAACTCCTGGTGCAGCGTATCCGCGTCGTCGATCCAGATATACGCGTCCCAGGCCCCGTGCTCCGGATCGACTGTTCGGTTGGGACGGATGACGCCGGACTGCTCGAGCTGCGCCAACATGATGATCACGCCGTTGCGTCGTACCATACAGAATGAGGGAGGGTCATTCCAGAAGCGCTTGTAACTGAACCCGAGCTTGTCGCGGTAATAGTTGGCGGTGGTGACGACGTCGTCGACGATGAAGTACGGGGCGACGTTCCAGTCGGCTGTACTGCTCATCTAATGCAGCTTTCGTCCCGGGAGGTGCTGCCCGTTCTGATGCAGCACGAGACCATCCGGCCGGAACGTCAGCTCCGCATCTACGACCTTCAGAAAGAACGTCGAGTCCGATTCAGCGAAGATCGGAAACCGCGGCTGCGCGGTCGCCTGCAAGAATAGATGTGCGTCGTCCCGCGTCACCGTGATGTGAAAGGTCGGCGCCAGCTCGTACTCCCCCACATAGCGCGCCAACACCAGCGAATCGACCGCGACCTCGGTGTGCTTCGGCGGCGGGGATTGCAGCGGGAACGTCTCGTCCAGCAGGTGGAAGCCGATGTCGTCGACGCCCGAATTCACGTTGGAGAGCACGACGACGCCGATGCGTCGGACCGGGTCGAATCCGGTGAAGCTGCGGTAGCCGCCCGTCCCGCCATTGTGCCACACGACGTTCCCCACCGGTCGGGACAGGATATGCCACGCCAGGCCGATCGTCAGGTTGGGGTCGTTGGTCGCGTGCCGTCCGCCGTGAGTCTGCTGCAGCACATGCCCCAGCGGTTGCGCGGTGGAGTCGAGATTGGCCGCGAGATACACGAGCATGTCGGCCGCGGTCGAGCGCAGCGCGCCGGCTCCGGCCAGCGTCGGCAGATCCCAATTCGGCACGACGTGGCCCTCCACGTCATGGCCCGGCGCAAGGTGGGCGCGCATGGCCGGCGTGAGGGTGATGGCCGTCTGGCGCATGCCGAGGGGCGCGAGGACGCGGCGCCGCACGAGCTCCTCGTAGCTCATTCCTGCCTTGAGGGCGAGCGCATGCCCGAGTAACCCGACGCCGAGGTTCGAGTACTCGTAGGTGGCGCCGACGTCGCGCGGCAGCTCGTAGCCCGAGAGGAACGCGTACATCTGCTGGACGCTGTAGTCCGCGTACGGATTCATCGAATCGCGCGGCGTCATGTTCGACGGCATGCGCGGCAGACCGGACGATTGAGTCGCCAGATCGAGCAGCGTGATCTGACGGCCGTTGCGCGCGGGGACGCGGACCGACGGCGGCAGGTATTTCGCGACGGGATCGTCGAGTCGCACTTCGCCGCGACCCACCATATCCGCCAGCACGGATGCGGTAAATGTCTTTGTGATGGACCCGATCTCGAACACGCCGCTCGAGTCGACACCGACCGCGATGATGCGCCGGCGGCCCGTGGCATCCAACAGTCCGACGACGATTCCCTCGCCGTGCGTGCCGGTGTCGGGGAATGTCTGGACGCGAGCCGTCAGCATGGCTCTGACCGCCGAGTCGGATGGGAGGCCCTGCTGAAGACTGAGAGCGAGCGCGAGGGAGGCGATGAAATGCATGAGGGAATTTAGTATCTTGTCGCCGCCGTGCTCGTCCCCAAGCTGTTCACCACCCTCCAGGGCTACAACCGGGAGCAATTCACCCGGGACGTGATTGCCGGCGTCATCGTCGGCATCGTCGCGTTGCCGCTCGCGATCGCCTTCGCCATCGCGAGCGGGCTTAGCCCCGAGCGCGGGCTCTACACCGCCATCGTCGCCGGTTTCCTCATCTCGCTGCTCGGCGGCTCACGCGTGCAGATCGGCGGGCCGACCGGCGCGTTCGTGGTGATCGTGTCGGGGATCGTGCTGCAGCACGGCGTCGATGGTCTGGTCATCGCGACGCTCATGGCCGGCGTCATTCTCGTCGCCTTCGGGCTCCTGCGGCTCGGCGGCGCAATCAAGTTCATCCCATACCCGGTCACGATCGGATTCACGAGCGGCATCGCCCTGATCATCTTCTCGAGCCAGATCCGCGATCTCCTCGGTCTCGAGATGTCATCGGTCCCCTCCGCGTTCCTGCCGAAGTGGGACGCCTACATCCACGCGTTTGATTCGGTGAATCCGTGGGCGCTGGGCGTCGCGCTGGCCACGTTCTCGATCATCCTGGTCTGGCCAAAGATCTATGCGCGGATTCCTGGGCCGTTTGTCGCGTTGATCGTGACCACCGTCCTCGCCCAACTCCTGCACCTCCCGGTCGAGACCATCGGCGCGCGGTTCGGCGCGATCCATGCGGGGCTGCCGCTTCCAAGGATCCCGCACATCTCGATCGGGATCGTCAGGGCGCTCGCGGGCCCCGCCTTCACCATCGCGCTGCTCGCCGCGATCGAGTCGCTGCTGTCGGCCGTCGTGGCCGACGGGATGATCGGTGGGCGGCACCGGTCCAACATGGAGCTCGTCGCGCAGGGCGTGGCGAACATCGCGTCGCCGCTGTTCGGCGGGATGCCGGCGACCGGGGCAATCGCGCGCACCGCGACCAACGTTAAGAACGGCGCCGCGACGCCGGTCGCCGGTATGACGCATGCGGTCACGCTGCTGCTGATCACGCTCTTCTTCGGCCGGTGGGCCGGCCTGATCCCGCTGGCGACGCTGGCGGCGATCCTCATTGTCGTCGCGTTCCACATGAGCGAGTGGCGCACGTTCGTGTCGGAGTTCCGCGCGCCCAAGAGCGATGTGGCGGTGCTGCTGGCGACGTTCCTGCTCACCGTCCTCGTGGACCTCACTGTGGCCATCGAGGTGGGGATGGTGCTCGCCGCCTTCCTCTTTATGCGCCGGATGGCGGAGGTCACGAACATCAAGGTCCTTACGCACGAGTTCGAGGACCCGACGGACGACTTCGAGACGGACCCCAACGCGGTGGGGCGGCGGGTCGTGCCGGAGGGGGTCCAGGTGTACGAGATCACCGGACCGTTCTTCTTCGGCGCCGCCGAGATGTTCAAGGACCGGGTTGGGCGGATCGCCGGGAAGCCGAAGGTGCTGATCCTGCGGCTGCGGCACGTGCCCGTGATCGACTCGACGGGGCTGCACGGTGCAACGGCCTGAGTTCGCGACGCCGACCGTCGCACGGGAGTCGTCCCCTGGGTCGCCCGTGATCCCATAATGCAGCTCACCGTGCGGGAGGCGGCGTCGTACCTGCGGGTCGATGAGGCCACGGTGCGGCGCTGGATTGCCCGTCGCGCCCTCCCCGTCCATCGGGCGAACGAGCGCCTCTATCTGAACGCGATCGAGGTGTGGGAGTGGGCGACGGAGAACGGCGTCCCGGTCTCGCGCGCGCTGCTCGAGCAGGCGCAGCGCCGGCCGGAGCAGGTGCCGCCGTTATCGGCCTTGCTGTCCAGCGGCGGTATTCATCACGACGTGGGCGGCGAGGATAAGGCGAGCGTGCTGCACGAGATCGTGCAGCGCCTCCCGCTGCCCGCGGAAGTGGACCGAGAGTTCTTGGTCACGACGCTCGAAGCGCGGGAGGCGATGGGCTCGACGGGAGTCGGCGACGGCATCGCCATTCCGCATGTGCGTAACCCGATTCTGCTTCACGTCGCCGCGCCTTTCGTCACACTGTGCCTGTTGCGCCATCCGGTGGACTTCGGCGCGCTGGACGGCCAGCCAGTGCACGCGCTCTTTACCGTGATCAGTGCCAACGTCCCCGGCCACCTCCGCATTCTCGGTCAACTCGGCTTCGCGTTGCACGATGAAGGGCTGCGGCGCCTGTTGAGTCACCGGGCGCCCGATGCGGAGATCCTCTCGCGCGTGCAGGCGGTCGAGGGGCGGGCCAGTGGCGTGCACCAGGCCCCATGACGCTGATCGCCCTCGGTGTCACGCTGATTCTGCTCGCCGGCTTGGCCGCGGCGGCGCTGGCGCGGGGTGCGGCCATAGGGAAAGGCGAGATCCTGTTCCGCGTCCTGTTCGGTGCGGGGTGCGTCGCCGGCGCGATACCCGCGCTGACCGCATTGTCCGGAGACACGGTGCCCGAGGTGCGCCTGGCGCCGACGACGCCGTTCGGCCCGTGGGTCTTCGGCCTCGACGCACTCTCGGCGGTCTTCCTCTTGGCGATTCTGAGCGTGGGCGCCGCGTGCGCGTTTTACGGGTTGACCTACCTCGCACACGAGCGCGGGCGGCGCGCAATCGGAGCGGCTCACCTGCTGCTGGCCGTGCTCGTGGCCAGCCTCGCCCTCGCCGTGGTCGCGCGCGCCGCGCTGCCGTTCCTCATCGCCTGGGAAGGGATGGCGGTGGCGGCGTACTTGCTGGTTGTGCTCGAGCACGAGCGTCGCGAGGTTCGCCGGGCCGGGATGATCTACGTCGTCGCGACCCACGTGGGGACGCTGCTCCTGTTCGCCCTCTTTGCGATCTGGGCGGGCGGAACGAGTGATCTGAGCTTTCGCGCCCTCGCCGCCCACGGGCCGTTTTCGGCGGGTCGAGGCGGGATGATCCTGGCGGTGGCGTTGATCGCGTTCGGTCTCAAGGCGGGCGCCGTTCCCTTCCACTTCTGGTTGCCCGAGGCCCATGCCGCGGC
>QHUE01000159.1 GCA_003221825.1 Gemmatimonadota bacterium | reverse complement strand
GGGGATCGCGGCAAAGCGGGCGACGAGCGCGTGGGCGGGGTCCTGGACGATCCATCCGCCTTCCGCAAAACCCGGGAGACTCGGGGGATGCGGGATGCGGGAAGCGGGATGCGCGGCCCGCACCTCGAGGCCGGCGCCGAACGGAGCGAGCGTCGTGTCAATGCCGGAGGCCCTCAACTCATCAGTCAGGCGATCAAGACTCCAGCGAATCGATTGAAGCACAAGTGGTGGCCGTGTGTCATTCCACGCGATGAGTCGTTGAGTTTCTTCGGGTCCAAAGCGTGTGGTCCATCGTCGAACGAGCCAATCGGGATGTGTGGTCAACGCATCCCGCATCCCGCTTCCCGCATCCCGGTGGAGTTGCCGCAGAGTCTTATTTACGTACCCGGTACTCTCCTCGCCCACAGTCTCCCGGGCCAGCTCGACAGACGTTGAGACGGCGGCATGCGACGGCACGCGCGTCAACCAGCGGAGCTGGTATGCGCCGAGGCGCAGCACGTCGTGGAGGCGGGGATCGGCGCGATCGAGCTCGAGCGCGGTATCCAGCTCGCGCTGGCGACGGAGCACGCCGGCCGACAGCTCGTACGCGAGGCGTCGGTCGCGCTCGGCGAGACCGGCGAGGTGGCGGTCGCGCGCGTCAGTCAACGGCGCTCCCGCTCTGACCGCGCGGAGAATCTCGAGCGCCGCTCGACGCGCGGCAGTTGCTTCCTTAATCCAGCATCCCCTTGGTCGGGGAAGACGGCATCGCGACTTCGCGGCGCGGCATGCGGCCGGCGAGAAAGGCGGCGCGGCCCGCGATCGTCGCGAGTCGCATCGCCTGCGCCATGGCCGCGGGATCCTGGGCGGCTGCGATCGCGGTGTTCATCAGGATCCCGTCCACACCCTGCTCCATGGTGACGCACGCATCGGACGCGGTACCGACGCCCGCATCGACGATCACCGGCACGTGGAGCCGCCGTTTGATCGTGCGGACGCTGAACGGATTCAGCAGGCCGAGCCCGCTCCCGATCGGTGAGGCGAGCGGCATCACGGCGGCGCAGCCCGTATCCTCGAGCCGCAGCGCCGTCACGAGATCCTCGTTCGTGTAGGCCAGGACTTTGAACCCTTCCTGCACCAGCACCTTCGCGGCCTCGAGCAGTCCCGCCACATCGGGCAGCAGCGTCTCTTCGTCGCCGATCACCTCGAGCTTCACGAAGTCGTTGAAGCCCGCCTCGCGCGCCAGGCGCGCGTAGCGGATCGCGTCGGCGGCGGTGTAGCAGCCGGCGGTGTTGGCGAGCAGAAAGGTCTTCTTGGGATCGAGGAAATGCAGCACGCTCGATTCCTTGGACCGGTCGAGATTCACGCGGCGCACCGCGACGGTCACGATCTCGGCGCCCGAGGCGTCGATCGCGCGCACCATCGTGTCCATGTCGGGATACTTGCCCGTCCCGACCATGAGGCGCGACTGGAATGTGCGGCCGCCGATCGTGAGCGGCTCGTCGCGAATTGTTTCGACTGCAGTCGTCATGCTTAGCCTCTTAGCCTCTTAGCCGCCGCCTACAAAGTGCACGAGCTCGATGGCGTCGCCTTCGGTCACCGTCACGTCCCCGAGGGCGGGTCGCCGCACGATCTTCCGATTGTGCTCGACCACGACGGCCCGCGGATCGAGCTCGAGCTGGCTCAGCACCTCGAGCAACGTCGCTCCCGGCGTGACTTGCCTGCGCTCTCCATTGATTACGACATCCACTCGCGCATCCTCCTCGCGGCTCGGGCGGGCTCGGCGTCGTCCCACAATGCCCGAATCGCCGCCACGCCGTAGGCGCCGGCCCCGCGCACCTCACGCACCCGATCGGCCGTCATCCCGCCGATCGCGATCACCGGAAGCTCGGCCGCCGCCGACACGATCTGCTGGAATGTGGCCAGGCCGAGCGGTGTGCGGCCGGGGTGCGACGCGGTGGCGAATACAGGCCCTACAACAAGATAGTCGGCCCCTTCTGTCCTTGCGGCTTCGGCCTCCGCCAAGTCGTGCACCGACCTGCCGATCCACCACAGGGGGTTGAGCGCGCGCGCGGTACTGACGGGCATGCTGCCGTAGCCGAGCTGCACACCGGCGGTGGGAACGGCGAGGGCGACGTCGAGACGGTCGTTCACGAACAAACGGCCGGGCGGCCGGACGGCCAGACGGCCGGCGAGCTCGTAATGCTCGAGGCCCGTGAGCTCTCGCCCGCGGGCATGGAACGCCAGATCGGAACCGCCGCCGTCGGCGAGTGCCTTCGCCACTTCGTCGATGTCCGCCCGCCGCGCGATCCGTTCGTCCGTGATCGCGTGCAGCCGCGGCAGCGGCGCTCTCACGTGAACTTCGCGCCAGGCTTCAGCCGGGCGCCCCGCAGCCAGTCCTTCGCCGGCATCCGCTCCTTCCCCGCGGGCTGCACTTCGAAGATCTGGATCGTGCCGCCGCCCCGGTGTTTGGAGGGACCGGTCGCGATCACGAGGGAGCTGTCGGCCGCAAGCACCGCACCGGGCGTGCCGGGCCCGGGATCCATGACTTTCGGGGCGAAGAGCTTGATCTCCGCTCCCTCGACTTCGGTCCAGGCCCCGGGCCGTGGATCCAGGCCCCGAACCAGGCAGTCGATCGAATGCGCGTCTTTCGTCCAATCGATCCGCGCGGTCTCGCGCGTGAGCTTGGGCGCGAGGGTGGCGCGGGCCTCGTTTTGGGGGACGGGCGCGGGCGGCGGATCGCTTTGCTCGAGCAGCGCCAGCGTCTCGATCAGTGCCTGCGCGCCCATCTCGGCGAGATGTGCCGACAGCTCACCACCGGTGACGTCCGGATCGATGTGATGGGGGAGCTGATGTAGAATGGGGCCGGAATCCATGCCGGCGTCGAGCTGCATGATCGTGACGCCGGTCGTATCGTGACCGCGGATGATGGCCCACTCGACGGGCGCGGCGCCGCGCAGGGCGGGCAGGAGCGACGGATGCACGTTGACCATGCCGCGCGGCGGCAGCGCCAGCAGCGCGGGCTTGAGGATGTGGCCGTAGGCCACGACCACGCCGATATCGGGCTTCAGATTGCGCAGCTGTGTGAGAAACGCGGGGTCTGTCGGCTTCGCGGGCTGCAGCACGCTGAGGTCTTCGGCTAGGGCGGCGACCTTCACCGGCGGCGGCATCAGGTGCGAGCGGGAGCGGCCCTGCGGCGCATCGGGTTGCGTGACGACGGCGACGACGTCCGATCCTTCTCCGACAAGTGCGCGCAGGGAGGGGACGGCAAAGTCGGGCGTACCAAAGAAGACCACACGCACTTACAGCTCACCCGCCGGCTCCGGCGTAACCTCCTTGAGGTATCCGGTCTGTCCTTTGCGTAACTTCTTCCATTTCGAGAGCAACAGGCTGCGCTTCACCGCGCTGAGATGATCGAGGAACAGGATGCCGTCGAGATGATCGATCTCGTGCTGAATCGCACGCGCCTTGTAGCCGTGCGCTTCGACCCGGGTGCGCTTTCCATCCTGATCCAGCGCCTCGACGACGACCCGAGTCGAACGCGTGACGTCGCCGAAGATCTCGGGAATCGAGAGGCATCCCTCCTCCGCTGCCTCCTCCTCGTCCCCGCGTTCGACGATGACGGGATTGATGAGCACGAGGGGGGGCGGATCGTCTTCGCCGATGTCGACCACGGCCACGCGCCGCGCGACGCCGATCTGGTTGGCCGCGAGACCGACGCCCTTGGCGGCGCGCATCGTTTCGAAGAGATCGTCTACGAGCTGGCGTACGGCGTCATCCACCGCCGGGACCGCGGCCGACTTTTGCCGCAGCACCGGAGAGCCGAGCAGGTGGAGCATCCGAACCGTCACGCCGGTTTCGCCTCGACCGCGGTGCGGTTGGTGATGCTGGTAATCCCGCTGCGCAGGATGACGAACTTCGCTTCGCCGCTCCGGACCGTGACTTGATCGTCCTTGATGTGTACGACCTCGCCCACGATGCCGCTCGACGTGACGACCTGGTCGCCGCGCTGCAGCGACGCCAGCAGCTGCTTGTGCTGATCCGCCTGGCGGCGCTGCGGCCGGATCAGGAGGAAGTAAAAGATGGCGATGAACAGCCCGATCTGGATGATGAATGCGCTCAGCCCCGGGCCGCCCTGGCCCGAGGGAGCGAACAACAGCAGCAACAAGGATGCCGTGGTCATGCGACTCCTGTGTGGTGATAGCGGCGGCGCCAGTCATCGGCCCATGTGGCGAATGCGTCGCCGCCCCGCTGAATGGCGGCGCGCATTTCCGCCGCGAGGCGGATCAGATACCGCACGTTGTGCAGCGACAGCAGCCGCAGGCCGAGCAGCTCGCCGGCGACGAACAGATGGCGCAGATATCCGCGCGAATACGTCGTACATGTCTCACAGTCACAGCTCGGGTCCAGCGGTGCTTCGTCCGTGCGGTAGGCGGCATTCCGAATGTTCAGCGTGCCTTCCGGCGTGAACGCCGAGCCGTTGCGCCCACCGCGCGTCGGCGCGACGCAGTCGAACAAATCGACGCCGCGCTCCACCGCCGCCACCAGGTCCGCCGGAAACCCGACGCCCATAAGATAACGGGGCAGTGTAGCGGGCAGCCGCGCCTCGAGGACGTCGATCGTCTGGTACATCTTGTCCTTGGGCTCGCCCACCGACAGCCCGCCGATCGCGATGCCGGTCCACGGGCCTAACTCCAGGATGCGATCGAGGGACTCTGTCCGCAGGGCGGGCAGAGTCCCACCTTGGATGATTGGCCACAGTGTCTGCTCGCTCGTTTTCAGCTCTGCATGACGCTTCTTGCAGCGGTCGAGCCAGCGCAGGGTCCGGTCGAGGGCGTCGCGCGCGGTCGCTTCATCGGCCCCGCCCGGAATCACATGATCGAATGCCATTGCGATGTCTGCGCCGAGCGTCGCCTGGATCTCGATCGCCTTTTCCGGAGTCAATTTGCGCCGCCCGCCGTCCACATGGCTCTGAAACTCGACGCCGTCCTCGTCGACCTTACGAAAGCCCTCGAGCGAGAAGACCTGAAATCCGCCCGAGTCGGTCAGCAGCGGCCGTTCCCACGCCATGAATTTGTGGAGCCCGCCGAGCTGCGCGATCACGTCTTCGCCCGGCCGGACGTGCAGGTGATAGCTGTTCGCGAGCACGATCTGTGCGCCGACGGCCTTGAGGTCGGCGGGCGAGAGCGTGCGCACCGTCGCCTGCGTGCCCACGGGCATGAACACCGGCGTCTCGACGGTCCCGTGCGGCAGCGTCAGCGAGCCCGAGCGCGCGGCGCCCGATTGCCCATCGATCCAGAAATCGAACATGCTCAATGCGAAATGCGAAATGGGAAATGCGAAATGGATGCCGAGGAATCAATTTCGCATTTCGACTTTCGCATTTCGAATTCAGACGACAAGCATCGCATCGCCATAACTATAGAACCGATATCCTTCTTTCACCGCTTCCCGGTATGCCGTCATCACGTGCTCGTATCCTCCAAACGCGCACACCAGCATGAGCAACGTGGAGCGCGGCAGGTGAAAGTTGGTGATCAGATGGTTGACGACCTTGAACTCATACGGCGGCCGGATGAAGAGACTGGTCTCGCCAGCACCTGCCCGAACGTGACCGCTCTCGTCTGCCGCTGATTCCAGCGCGCGGACGACGGTGGTTCCCACTCCCCACACCGCACTCCCCACGCCTTTGACTTTATTGATCCAGCCAGCCGCGCCTTCTGAAATCTCGTAGGCCTCCGGATGCATCGTGTGCTTGTCGAGATCGTCGGTCTCGACCGGCTTGAACGTCCCCGGCCCGACGTGGAGATCGATCGCCGTGACGAGCGTGCGCTGCTCGTGAATGCGGGCGAGAAGCTCGGTGGTAAAATGCAGGCCTGCCGTCGGCGCGGCGACGCTGCCGTCGTGCGTTGCGTACACTGTTTGATAACGGTCCTCATCGGCCTTCGTGGGTGCGCGCTTGATGTACGGCGGGAGCGGTACCTCGCCGTACTTGGCGAGCGTCGCGCGCGCGTCGAGCGCGCCGACAAAGCGCACGCGCCGCAGCCCGCCACCTAACACCTCCACGATCTCTACCGCGCTGTCTGCTCCAAACGTGACGCGCCGGCCGGGCTTGAGCTTGCCACCCGGATGCCCCATCGCGAGCCACGTTCCGTCTTCGCGCTCTCGTACCAGCAAGAGTTCGGCAACGTTTCCCGTTTCTCGTTTCCCGTGCAGTCTCGCGGGTATCACACGCGATGTATTGATGACGAGCAGGTCTCCCGGTGGAATCAGCGTCGGCAAGTCGTGGAAGTGCAGGTGGCGCGTTGCACCGCTCGCGCGGTCGAGCACGAGCAGCCGGCTCGCTGAGCGATCGGGGAGCGGGTTTTGCGCGATCTGCTCCGGGGGGAGGTTGTAGTCGAAGTCGGAGAGGTGCACTAGCCGTCGAAGATGCTGGCCTGCTCCGTCGATTTGGGAGGGACAAATCCAAAGTGCCGATAGGCGGCCGGCGTGGCGACCCGACCGCGAGGTGTGCGCGCGAGAAAGCCCTGTTGCATCAGGAACGGCTCGTACACCTCCTCGAGCGTCCCCGGATCTTCGCCGACGGCCGCGGCAACGGTCTGCACGCCGACCGGCCCGCCCTCGAACATCTCGATGATGGCCTTGAGGATCCGGGCGTCCATGTCGTCGAGCCCAAACTCGTCCACGTCGAGTCGCTTCAGCGCTTCCGCCGCCACCGCGGCCGTGATCTTGCCGCCCCCCCCGGCACGCACTTGCGCGTAGTCGCGCACCCGCTTGAGCAGCCGGTTGGCGACGCGCGGCGTGCCGCGGCTGCGCCGCGCGACCTCCGCGACCCCCGCGGCATCGGCCCCCACCCCGAGGATCCCGGCCGAGCGCGTGATGATCTGTACGAGGTCGTCCGGCGGATAGTAATGGAGGCGCTCGACCAGCCCGAAGCGGGCGCGCAGCGGCGGCGTCAGCAATCCGAAGCGCGTGGTCGCGCCGATCAGCGTGAACCGCTCGAGCTGCATCGGGAGCGTCTGCGCGTGCGGGCCGTCGGCGATGCGCACGTCCACGCGGAACTCCTCCATCGCCGGATACAGGAACTCTTCGAGCGCGGGCCGCAGGCGGTGCACTTCATCTATAAAGAAGATGTCGCCCGCCTTGAGCGAGGTGAGCATGCCCACCAGGTCGCCGGGACGCTCCAGCACGGGGCCGGACGTGGTGCGGATGTTGACGCCCAGCTCTTTCGCCATGAGCAGCGCCAGCGTCGTCTTGCCGAGGCCCGGCGGCCCGAAGAAGAGGACGTGATCGAGCGGCTCCTTGCGCTGCTTCGCCGCGTCGATCGCGATCTGCAGCGACTCCTTGACCTTGGCTTGCCCGACGAACTCATCCAGCCGCGACGGCCGCAGCGCGGCGTCGGTGAGCCGCTCGCTCTCGAGGGCCTCAGGCGTCGTGATTTCGGCGCGCGCCATTACGTGCTCTTGGCCTGCGACAGCCAGCGCACGGGTCGGTCGTCAGCCTCGATCAGGTGGCGCGTGTGGCATTGCAGGCACACATCCTCGGCGCGGGTGACGCCCGCGGGCACGAGACGCCGGTTGGTGGATCCGCACCGTGTGCAGATCCACTCCGCGGTGCGCTCACCAGGGATCGCGGTCATCGGGCTGTGAGAATCTGCAGCGCGCGCCGCACCAGGTTCTCCGTTTCCGTCTCCGTGCCGTTTCCCGCGAGGGCCTGGCGGATCGCCCGATCCGCCTCCGGTACGCCATAGCCGAGCCGCTCGAGCGCCTTGAGCGCGGCTTCGGCGCCGGCCGGAACCGCGATGGACGACGCTTCCGTGAACTCCTCGACTTTCTCGCCCAGCTCGAGCGCGAGTCGTTCGGCCGTCTTGCGGCCGATGCCGCTGACGGACGCCAGCACGCCGATGTTCTTCTCGCGCAGCGCCCGCGCGCCGCGCTCCACGCCCAGCGCCGAGAGCAGCGCGATCCCGATCTTGGGACCGATGCCGCTCACGCTCGTGAGCCGCTGGAAAAAGCGGCGCTCGGCTTGGTCGAGGAATCCGTACAACGCCCACCCGTCCTCGCGCACGACCAGCTCGGTCGCCAGGGTGATTTCCGCCCCGGTCGCCGGCAACCGCTCCATCACGCCGAGCGGCACGACGACTTCGTAGCCCACACCGCCGGGAGTCTCGACGACGACGCGGTCGGCGGATTTCGCAGCGAGGCGACCGCGCACATGGGCGATCATGACCGCAGAATGTAGGTGAGTGCGGCCGCTACCCCGTCGGCCGCGTCGGCGGGTTTCGGCGCATGCTTCAGCCGTAGCAGCCTGGCCACCATCGCCCCCACCTGCGACTTCTGCGCGCCGCCGGCGCCGACGACGGTCTTCTTGATCATGGCTGGAGCAAACTGGGCGATCTGGAGTCCCTCTTGCTCCGCTGCCAGCAGGATGACTCCCCGGGCATGACCGAGCACGAGCGTAGTGCGCACGTTCTTATGATAGAAGGCATCCTCGAGGGCGAGCACCGAGGGTTGGTGACGTTGGATGAGCTGCGCGATTGCGTGGTGCAGCTCGGCGAGGCGATGGGGCAGGGAATTGGTGCGTCCGAAGCGAAAGACACCACATTCAATGAGGCGGCCCAGCCCGGGAGTCCCGTTCCCGTTCCCCGTTTCGATCACGCCGTAGCCCGTGACCTGAGTGCCGGGGTCGACGCCCAGGACCCTCACGTCATCCCGTCACCGCCGCCATCGCCTCGGCGTCGATGTCGAAGTTGGAAAAGACCTTCGCGACGTCGTCCATCTCCTCGAGGCCTTCGACGAGCTGCAGCAGCCGCTTGGCGTCGCTGCCCTCGACCTTTACGGTGTTCTTGGGAACCATGGCGATCTCGGCGCTCTGCACGGGCAGCTTTTTGCTGCGCAGCGCCTGATCGATCGCGTGGAGCTGCGTGGGCGGCGTCGTGATCAAATAGATGTCGCCCTCTTGCTCCATGTCTTCCGCGCCCGCATCGAGCGCCGCTTCCATCGTCGCGTCTTCGTTCGCCTTCGCATCGACGACGATCTGTCCCTTGCGGTCGAACATCCAGGCGACGGCGTTGGTGGCCGCGAGGTTGGCGCCGTGGCGCTGGAAGACGTTGCGGATCTCGGCGACGGTGCGGTTGGGATTGTCGGTGGTCGCCTGAATCAGCAGCGCGGCGCCGCCGGGACCGTATCCTTCGTACGTGACCTCTTCGTAGGTCACACCCGCCAGCTCGCCGGTCCCCTTTTTGACGGCGCGATCGATGTTGTCGGCCGGCATGTTCTCGGCCTTGGCGGCATCGATCGCCGTACGCAGCCGCGCGTTGCCGCCCGGATCACCACCGCCCGCCTTGGCCGCAATCGTGATTTCGCGAATCAGACGCGTGAAGACGGCCCCGCGCTTCTGATCCGTGACCGCCTTTTTGCGTTTGATCTGCTTCCATTTACTGTGACCAGCCATATCCCTACTCCTGATTCACAGGCTAAAGCCTGTGCTCGGCAGACATTGTCTTTAAGGACACCGCATTGCCGAGCGCACCCTTTAGGGTGTCGAGTACCCAACTGCGACCATGTCCTCTTTCAATATCCAACTTATATCATCTATCCGGGTCGAGCATATCCTCGAACCGCATCCAGCGGCGATAAAAGTAGAGATCGGCGAATCCCGTGGGGCCGTTGCGGTTCTTGGCGACGATCAGCTCGGTGGCGCCGTCCACGCCGCCGCCGGGGTTGTACATCTCCTCGCGGAAGATCGACAGGATGACATCGGCATGCTGCTTGGGCGCCCCCATGACGCCGTAGTCGTCGAGCGTCGGCCGCTTGGCGTCCCGGCCGGTCTGAAACCCGGGGAGCTGCGCCACGACGAACAGCGCCACCTGCCGGGCGAGCGCGAGCGCCTTGAGGTGCCGGAGCACGAGCGCCGTGTCCTCGTCCTGCGTCGTCCGTGCCTTCGGCGGCGGCACGAGCTGCAGGTAATCCACGACGACCAAGCCGATCTGGCGCAGGGGGTCGAGCCGCTCGAAGACCGTTTCGAAGTCTTCGCCGGCGAGCGGTAAGAGCGAGAGCGGGAGACCCCGCAGCCGCACCGCGGCGCCGCCGACGCCGGCGCGCGTCTGGTCGTTCAGCTTGGCGGCGCGCAGCTCGTCCACGGCGACTTTGCCCTCGATCGCCAGCGCGCGCTCCATCAGGCGCTCTTCATGCATTTCGCCGGAGAGATAGGCCACGCCGACCGACTGCTGGGCCACCCGCAGCGCGACGCCGAGCGCGAGCGCCGATTTGCCGCTGCCAATGTCGCCGCCCAGCAGAATCAGATCGCGCCGCCGCAGGCCACCGCCGAGCAGTTTGTCGAGCGAGCCGAACCCGGTGGGAATCGTGTCGCCCGTGACTTCGCCGGGACGCTGCGCATCGACGCGCTCGACGAGATTGTCGAGCGAGGGACGTTTTTCGAAGCGGCGGGCGGGGGATGGCATGATCTATAGATGCAATCTCGCGGTGCGCGCGGCAACGGTGACGGCGTCTCCGGCTTCAGCGCCCAGCACCTCCCGGGCCGGGGCGGTGAGCTGGCTGAGCACCAGCGCGGCGGCAGTGGGGGTCGCGGTTTCGAGGTGCTGGCGCGCCGCGGCGAGCGCCCGCTTGAGCGGCGCGGGCAGCGCCAGGCTGCCGATCCGTGTTTCGAGCGCCTGCAGGCGGCGGCGATGATTCTTCGCGCTCACCGGCGCCGGCGGGAGCAGCGCTTCGGCGGCCCGGACGACGAGCCACAGGGCGAAGAGGCCCTCCCGGCGTGGGCCCCGCGCCGACTCCGCGATGAGGGTGACCAGCCGCCCTTCCGCCGGCGTCGTCATGCCACGAGCCGTTGCACCGCGGCCGCGACTTCATCGGGGAGAATCTCCTCGAGACAGCGGTGATGGCCGAGCGGGCAGCGTTCCGTGCCCATCGCGGAGCACGGACGGCAACCCAAGTCGCGCTCCAGCACCGCGGCGCGCCTGGTATACGGGAAGAAGCCGAACGGTTCGACGGTGGGTCCGAACAGCGCCACGACGGGTGTGCCCACACCGGTGGCCATGTGCATCACGCCCGTATCACCGGATACCACGACGGCGGCGCGCGCGAGACAGGCGCCGGTTTCCTGCAGCGTGAATTCGCCCGCGACGTTGATCACGTGCGCGCCGAGCGCACTTACGAGCTCACGATCAGCCGGACCGCCCACGGCGACCACGCCATACCCGACCTGATGTAACCGCTCCGTCAGCGCCTGCCAATGCTCCGTGGGCCAGCGCTTGGTGGCGTGTGCCGCACCGGGCGCGATGACCGCGAACGGTTTTTGGTCCAGCCCGATGTCCGTCAGCCAATGCTTCAGGTGCGCGCGCGCCGACGGTGCGAGGAAGAACTCCGGCGGGCCGCCGTCCGGCGCCACGTCCAGCGCGCGCGCTGCCTCGAAGTAGCGCTCGGGGACGGGCACCTGCGTCCCGTAGATGTTGATCTTCGTCGCGATCAACGTCGTCCGGGCAAGCTTGCGCTTAGAGTAGCCGGACCAGGGGCATGGGACGAGCCAGCGCAAGGCCTGGCTCCGCACGCTGCCGTGCAGATCCAATCCGTGCGTTGGCCCGAGCGCCCGGAGCCGGCGGGCGAGATCGGTGATCCGCTCGTGTGGCTCGAGCTCGATCACGCGCGTCAGATGCGGATTCTCCACGACCAGCGGTGCCATCGCACGCTTCGTGACGAAATGCAACTCGGCGTCGGGATGACGCCGGTGTAACGCGCGCACGAGGGGAGTGGTGAGGAGGACGTCGCCGATGGAGCTGAACCGGACGCACAGAATGCGCAACACGCGGCCAATGTAGTCGCGCGTTGCCCGGCCCCGCCAGCGGGACTAGCTTGTCACGCAGGATGCCGCGTCCGAAGAGCATTCTCTGGATTGACGACGAAGTCGATGGCCTCGCCGCGCACCGCCGCTTTCTCGAGCAGCAGGGATTCGCGGTGGCGCAGGCGGCGCACGGCGACGACGCCCTCGCCATGCTGCGGCGCCAGCCCTACAGCGTCGTGCTGCTCGACGAGCAGATGCCCGGCCGCCGCGGCCTCGATCTGTTGCCCGAAATCCGCGCCATCGATCCCGCCATGGCCGTGGTGATGGTGACGCAGAGCGAAGACGACGCGCTGCTGCGCGACGCCATCGGTACCGAAGTCGACGACTACCTCGTGAAGCCCGTCCATCCGCGCCAGGTGCTTTCCGTCGTCACGCGCCTGCTCGAGGGCGACCGCATCCGCCAGCAGCGGTTGGCGCGCGACTTCGTCACGCGCTTCCGCGAGCTCGAGGGCCGCCGCGGCGCGGCGCTCGCCTGGCGCGAGTGGAGTGAGCTGGTGGCCGAGTTGGCGCGCTGGGAGGTGCGGCTCGCCGCGGGCGACGAGCCCGGACTCTCCGAAGCCCTGCGCGCGCTGCAGGAGAGCCTGCGCAAGGACTTCCAGGGATTCATCACCAAACACTATCCGCGCTGGCTCGCCGACCCCGAGCGGGACCGGCCGCCGCTGTCGGTCGACGTCGGCGCCGAGTTCCTCGTGCCCGCGCTGAAGCGGACGGGCCGGGTGGTGTTCATCCTGATCGACTGCCTGCGGCTCGATCAGTGGGAAGTGCTGCGCGATCTCATCACGCCCCTGTTCGACCTGGAGGAGTCGCACTACTACAGCATTCTGCCGACGGCGACCCCGTTCTCGCGCAACGCGATTTTCAGCGGCCTGTTTCCGATGGAGATCGCGGCGCGGCATCCCGAATGGTGGGGCGCGCCGACCGATGAAGAGAGCCTCAATGCGCACGAGGCCGAGCTGCTGACCGAGCAGCTGCGCGAGCTCGTGGGCGAAGAGGTGCCGGTGCGCTACGAGAAACTGTTCACCGCCGCCGACGGCACCGATCTGTTGCGCCGTCTCCCGGCGCATCTCGCCCAGCCGGGCGTGACCGCCCTCGTCTTCAACTTCATCGATCAGCTGACGCACGGCCGCTCGGAGAACGCGATCCTGTACGAGGTCGCGCGCGACGCCGACGCGCTGCGCGGTCTCACGCGGACGTGGTTCGAGCGGTCGCCGGTGATGGCGGCGCTCGAGGAAGCGGAGCGCCGCAACGTGCCGGTCCTGCTCACTACCGACCACGGCTCGATTCACTGCGAGACGCCGGCGACGGTGTTCGCCAAGCGCGACGCCACCGCCAACCTGCGCTACAAGTTCGGCGAGGACCTGCGCGCCGAGGATCCCGAGGCCGCGATCATGGTCGAGGACCTCAAGGCGTACGGCCTCCCCGCGAAGGGGCTGGGCGTGCGGCTCCTGCTGGCGACGGGCGACCGGTTCTTCGTCTATCCGACCAAGCTGCGCGAGTACCAGGCCCGCTATCGCGGCGCCTTCCTGCACGGCGGCGCCACGCCCGAGGAGATGATCCTGCCCGTCGCGCTGCTCACGCCGCGCCGATCCCGATAATGACTCGCGGGGCAGAGGGAAGGCGAGGGGGAGGGAGAGGGAGCGCGCGGCTGCTGTCGCTGCTGCGACCCTACTCGCCGCTGTTCGCCGCCACCATCGCGTCGACGGTGGTCTCATCGGTGCTCGACGGCTTCACGTTCGTCTTGCTGATTCCGTTCCTGCGTACGCTGTTCGGCAACGCGGCGCTGCCCGCGCAAGGCGGAACGCAGGTCGAGGCGGTGCTCAACAAGATCGCGGGGCCCTTCCTCCAGGCCGGAACGCCCGAGATCGCGCTGCGCAACGTCGTCATCGTCCTGCTCGTCGCGCTGCTGCTCAAGAATCTCACGTCCTATCTCTCCTCGATCGGCAGCGTCGCGATCCAGGAAGGCGTGGTGCGCGACCTGCGCATCCGGCTGTTCCGGCACCTGCAGACGTTGCCGCTGGGCTACTTCCAGCGCACGCGCGCGGGCCAGACGATCGCCCGCGTCATCAGCGACACCGATCAGGTGAAGACGGCGGTGAGCGCCGCGCTCGCATCGCTGCTGCAGAACGTCGTCGTCATCCTCGTCTACGTCGCCATTCTTTTCGGCCTGTCGGTCAAGCTGACGCTGCTCTCGCTGCTGCTGGCGCCGGTGCTGCTTCTCATCATCCGCCCGATGATCAATCGCCTGCGCCGCCGCTCGCGCGAGCTGGCGGCCGAGCGCGGCGAGGTGACGAGCCACGTGGGCGAGATGATCGCCTCGGCGAAACTGGTGCGCGCCTACGTCGCCGAGGCGTTCGAGCTGGGACGGTTCGCCGAGCTCGCCGAGCGCTATCGCCGCCGGGTGTTGCGCGCGCAGCGCTACTCCAGCCTGACCAGTCCGGTGAGTGAGGTGTTCGGCGGCGTCATGATCGTGCTGATTCTCGTCGTGGGCACCCGGCTGGCGCTCGGCGCCGGCGCGACGCTCGACCCCGCCGTGCTGATCACCTTCCTCGCCGTCAGCCTGCGGCTCATGTCGCCGATCAAGTCGGTCTCGAACTACCCGGCGATCATGGCGACGGCCGTCGCATCCGCGGAGCGCGTGTTCGAGGTCCTCGACCTGCCGTCGGCCGAAGGCGACCGCCCCGGCGAGACGACGGCGGAGTTCAGCGAGCGCATCGAGTTCCGCGGTGTGTCGTTCGAATACGAACCGGCAGAGGCGGTGCTCCGCGACGTGGAGCTGGAAGTCCAGCGCGGCCAGGTTGTCGCGATCGTCGGCCCGTCGGGCGCCGGTAAGACCACGCTGGTCGACTTGCTGCCGCGATTCTACGAGCCCACGCGCGGGGAGATCCTGCTCGACGGCGTCCCCCTCACCAGTTACACGCGTACGTCGCTGCGCCGCCTGATGGGGATCGTGTCGCAGGAAACGGTCCTGCTCAACGACACCGTGCTCGCGAACATCGCCTACGGACTGAAGGACGTCCCGCTCGACCAGGTGCGCGGGGCGGCGCGCGCCGCGAACGCCGATGAGTTCATCATGCGACTCCCCGAAGGCTACGCCACGCTGCTCGGCGAGCGCGGCACGCGGCTCTCCGGCGGGCAGCGCCAGCGCATCGCGATCGCGCGGGCGCTGTTGCGCGATCCACCGATCCTCATTCTCGACGAGGCCACCAGCGCGCTCGACACGGAGTCCGAGCGGCTGGTGCAGGAGGCCATCGAGCGCCTGATGGCGCACCGCACGGTCTTCGTCATCGCGCACCGGCTCGCCACGGTGCAGCACGCCGATTTCATCGTCGTGCTGGCCGAAGGGCGCATCGTGGAACGCGGCTCGCACGGCGACTTGCTCTCAGCGGACGGCTTGTATCGCCGGCTGTACAATCTTCAGTTCCGGACCTGACTTGCTGTCTGGGTTTACGCTGGTCCGCAACGCCGTCCAACTCAACTTTCCCATCGTCGCGGCGATTGCTTCGGTGCTCGAGGTCTGCGACGAAGTCGTCGTCAACGTCGGCAGGTCGGACGACGAGACGCGTCCGCTCGTGGCCGGCGTGCGGGACTCACGCGTCCGGATCGTCGATAGCGAATGGGACTTGAGCAAAGGCGACGACATGCTTGCCCTCGAGACGCAGCGCGCGATGGACGCGTGCCGCGGCTCGTGGGGCATCTACATCCAGGCCGATGAAGTCCTCCATGAGCGCGGAGCCCACATCCTGAGGCAAAAGGTCGCCGAGTGGGACCGGGATGAGCAGGTCGAAGGGATGCTCGTCGACTATCTGCATTTCTATGGCGGCTTCGATCGCGTGGCGACGAATCGCCAGTGGTATCGTCGCGAAGTCCGCTGCCTCCGTTTGGGCCGTGGCATCCGCCCCTATCAGGGTGCGCAAGGGTTTCGCGTGGGACCCGAATTTCGAAAAATCCGAGCACGCCTCACCGGCGCGCAGATGTTTCATTACGGCTGGGCGCGACCGGCGCAAACGATGCGTGAGAAGATCCAGCTGACGAAACAGATGTATCCCTGGGCGACCGAGCGCCTGGATCGCGATCTCAAACGCGGCACCCTGAAGTGGATTCCCTTGTTGCGGCGTTTTACCGGCAGCCATCCGGCTGCCGCGAGGGACTGGATCGCCGCGAACGCGAAAGAGCCGCCACCCGCACTCGAGCCGGCGCGCTTCAAACCGGCGCACGTTCGACTGTATATGTCGGATTGGATCGAACGGCTGTCGGGCGTGCGGCCGTTCGAGTTTCGCAACTACGAGGTCGTGTAGATCGCCGCCGTGTGGGCTCGGTTGTGCCGGGGATTGATCGCATGCGCGAGTCGGTCCGTGAGACTCGGCTGGACCACCGTGAGCAATGTGAGATTTCGATGCAACGCGGCCGCCAGGAATACACGATCGGAGTCCGGCGTGTCGCTGTAGACGATCACGTAGTTGATCGGTACCCCCCCGCGCGAATCCGCGACGTTTTGTCCCCGCTCTACCACGACCACTGGTGGCCGCGGCTGCCCCAGGTAGTACTCCGGCACGCCGAAGGTCTGGTTGTATTCGGCGACCACCACGCCCGTCGCGTCGTGACGGCGGTACACGATCAGCAGCGGCTCGACGCGATCCTTCTTAGAAAAACTGAACGTCACGATCGCCAGGAGAACCGCGTTCGCGATCCAGAAGTACCACCACATGCCGCGATACGCGGCCCGGGGGGCTATGCGCGCCGCGAGCCAGGGCAGCCCGGCGACGATCAGGATGAACACCAGCGGTAGGATCGGCAGCAGGAACCGCTCCTGCTTGTTCGCGATCAGGCTGTGGCTCACCAGGAAGGCCAGGGTCGCAATCCCGAGGAAAGGGACCCGGATACCTCCCTTCACGGCGGCCGCCAACAGCAGAATCGACGCGGGTGGGATGAACGCGGCGAGCAGGGTGAGGACGTAGTGCCACGGTGGGCTGCTGGGATATCCGTCCGCCTCGATCGCCATGCGCTGCGGATGGAACATCGGGCCCAGCCGGTGGATGAACGAGTACCACCACTCATGATTGATCACGGCGTTGCTGTAGCCTTGCAGCACGATGACGAGCGCCAGACCGCCCAGAAACGTCAGCTTTCGTTGCACCGGGAGGGGCCGCAGCAACACCATGATCCCAAACGCCGCGACGAACCCTATTAAAGGAAAGCGCAGGATCAGCGCGGTACCGAGCGCGGCGCCCGCCAGAGCGGCCCAGACGGCTGACGGCTGATGGCCGTCTTCGCTGCGCTGCCACCACCAGCACGCCGCCAGGAGCGGGACCTGGCACACCGACTCCTCGAGCTGGTGGACGGCGGTCACCGGCATCGCAAAGAACACAGCCGCCAGCAGCCCGCCCAGCATGGCGCTCTCGCGTCCGAGTGCGCGTTCGAGCAGGCGATAGACGAAATACACGACGAGCAGGGAATAGGCGGCCTGGATCAGGCGCACGATCAGCATCTCGAACCCGGGATCGTGAATCCCGACGCCCCGCGTCACGGTCATGATCGCGGCCAAGACGGCGGGAAACAGCGCCGAGCGCGCGTACGTCACCGGCAGGCCGGTGCCGCTGGCGATCTGATCGGCCGCGGCGACGACGACGTGGTGATCGTCGCTCGCGAGGAATCCGCCGCTGAAGACCGCGGCGAGCAGTCGCAGCAGCGCCCCGATGACGAGCAGGCGCAGCAGCGTGCGGTCTACTTGAGCTCGCCCGACGTCAGCACGTTCTGGTAGATCCGTACGTAGTTCTCCGCCATCACCAGGTGCGTGAACTGGCGCTCGGCCCGTTCCCGGCAGGCTCGCGGGTCGAGCGTCGTGACTTTGTCGCCGGCGAGAATCAACTCGTCGAGCGTGTCGCGCAACACGCCCACCGCGGGGGTGACGATCTCAGGCAGGGCGCCGCGCCGCGTGCCGAGGACGGGCGTTCCGGAGAACAGCGCTTCGATCGTCGGCAGGCCGAACGGCTCGTCCCACTGGGCCGGCATCCACAGGCAGCGGGCCCGGGCGAGCAGCACCGCTTTCCGCCCGCGGAAGATGTATTCGGCGGGATCGAGGCCGTTGTGGACGTAGATCGCGCTGCCGTGGCGTTTGGCGTGGTCGCGCGAAAGGAAGATCGTGTTCGGCGGGAGCGGTGTGTCGGGTTTCCAGTTGCCGTGCAGCGTCTGCACGAACGGCACGCCCTTCGGTCCCTGTTTGAGCGGAAAATGCGCGTGCAGGATATCCGCGCCGTCCGGGAAGAAGCGTTTGAGATCCACGCCGGAATCTTTGAATAGCCGGGGCGCGACTTCCACGATCTTCGCCGCTTCGGCGACTTTCGTTCCGGGTTGCGCGAGCAGCGTGACGCGGTGGCCGAGCGCCGCGAGCCCGCGCACCAGCGCGACGACGACGCGCTGCGGTCCGCCGTAGCCTTCGACCGGAAGCCGGTGATGGGATGCGACCACGACGTGCATCGAAGTTCCATTATAACTAGCTTCGGATCATGCCGGAGGGTCCCGCCCAGCTCACGATTCTGCAGCTCACGCATCAGGGCGAGGGCGCCGGCTCCACCCAATCCATTTTCAGTCTGAGCCGCGAGCTCGCACACCGCGGGCACCGCGTCCTGGTCGGCTGTCCGGCCGGAACGCTGCTCGCGCGCAGCGTGGCGGCCACTCCCTCGCTCGAACACGTCGCCCTCGACTTCTCGCACTTCCGCAACGTGGCAAACACGATCGCCGGCGTGATTGCCGACAAGCGCGTGAATGTCGCGAACAGCCATGCCACCGGCGACCGTCGCGCGCTCACCTTCGACCTGGGGCGCGTCGAAGCGGCGCCGTCGGCCGCGGACCTCCGGCTCGCGCAGTCGGCCCTGGGTGATTCCGGACGGCCGGTCGTCGCGGTCGTCGCGCGGCGCAAGGATCAGCAGATCCTGCTGCGCGCGCTGCCGGCGCTCGAGCGCCCGGTGACCGTGGCGTTCGTGGGGATCCGCGCCGACGCGGAGCTCGGCGCCGCGCAGGCCGCCGTGCCCGACCGCCATCGCATCGTGTTCGTGCCGTTCACCGAGCCCCCGCGGGCGCTCGCGTTCTACAGGTTCGCCACGCTGGCCGCGCTGCCGTCGCGGATTGAAGGGCTGTCGCAGGCGCTGCTCGAGGCGATGGCGCTGGGCGTTCCCGTGATCGCCTCGGCCGCGGGCGGCAATGCCGAGCTCGTCCGTCCGGGCGAGACCGGCCTGCTGGTTCCCCCACTCGATCCCGCCGCCTGGACGCGCGCGCTCGAGCGCATGCTCGGCGACGATGCCTTTCGGGCACGCGTCGCGCGCGCGGGACAGACGTTGGTGCGCGGCGAGTTCACCATGGGACGCACCGCCGACCGGACCGAAGTCGTCTACCGCGAAGCCATCGCCTCTCGTTAACATTCGGGACATGCCGTCCGCGCCGCTCACGATCGTCATCCCCACGCTCAACGAAGCGAGTCAGATCGCCGACTGCGTCCGCGGATTGTCGTGGGCCGGCGAGGTGATCGTCGTGGATGCGGGATCACAGGACGGCACGGGCGGCGCAGCCGCCGCGGCGGGGGCGCGCGTGCTCGACGGCGTCGCGCCGGGGATCGCGGCGCAGCGCAACGCCGGCATCGCGGCCGCGCACAACGAATGGGTGTTCGCGCTCGATGCCGACGAGCGCATCGGACCCGACCTCGCAGCGGAGCTGGCACAGGTCGTGGTGACGCCCCGGCACGAGGCTTATCGCGTGAAGCGGCGCAATTTCTTTCACGGTCAGGTGCTGCGCCGGGGGCACTGGGGCCGCGACTGGGTGGTGCGATTGTTCCGGCGGGGCCGGCGATTCGGCGGCCAGACCGCCCATCCCGGCCTGGAGATTCCAGAAAGCGAGCAAGGGGAGCTCACCCATGAGCTGGACCACACGCCCTATCAGGACCTGGGACATCATCTGGACAAGATCATTGCGTACAGCCGCATGAGCGCGGCCGACCTCGCCGCGCGCGGGCGGCGCGCGTCATTCAGCGACGTCGCGCTCCGGCCCGCCTTCCGGTTTTGGCGCGATTATGTCCTCTCCGGCAGCATCTTCGACGGGCGGCTCGGCGTGATTCACGCGGGGATGAGTGCGGCGTCGGTGTTCTTTAAGTATGCTTTCTTGTGGGAACGACAGCGCCGTGGTTAAGACTTTCCTCCTGACCGGCGAATTTCCGCCGATGCAAACCGGCATCGCCCGCATGATGGGCGAGGTCACCCGCCGCTATCCACGCGGCGAGCTGCTCGTCTCCACCGGCCAGCATCGCGACTCCCAGGACTCCGATGTGCGCTTCAGCGGCGCCACGGTCGACCGGCTGCCGGTGCCGAGCAAGGCGCTGCGCAATCTCGCCGGTCTGTTGTTCTGGTCGCGCCGCGTCGCCGGCCTCGCGCGGCAGCACAAGCCGCGGTTCGCGTGGTGCGATTCCATCCGGCCCTGCACGTATCCCGCGAAATGGATGCACGAGCGCGTCGGGACGAAGTACGGCGTCTTCGTGCACGGCGGCGATCTGCTGAAGGAGCTGCACGCGATCCATCACTCGCGCTTCGCGCGCAAGACGGCGAAGGCGCTGCTCGGCTCGGCCGTCGCCGTCGTCGCCAACAGCCAGTGGACGCGCGAGCAGGCGCAAAAAGTACTGCGCGAGCTCGGCCTCGACCCGCTGGCCGAAACCGTCCGTCTGGTCCCGCTCGGGACCGACCCGGAGCAGTTCCGGCCGGGAATCGACACGCGCGCCGTGCGGACGCGCTACGGGGTCAACGGGGACGCGGCGTGGATCCTGACGGTCGCGCGGCTCGAGGCGTACAAGGGCGTGGACATGGCGTTGCGCGCGGTAGCGCAGTGCCGGCAGGACGGGTTGGACGTCAACTATCTCGTGGTGGGCAGCGGGAAGAAACGGAAAGAGTATCAGCGCCTCGCCGAGGATCTGCGCATCGCCGACCACGTGCGCTTTGTCGGCAATGTCCCGGAGGCGGAGCTGCCGGCGGTGTTCAACATCGCAAACGCCTACATCGGCGTGTCGCGCCGGGCCGACGGCTCGCGCGTCGAAGGCTTCGGCGTCGCGCTCGCGGAAGCGAGCGCCTGCGGCCTGCCGGTGATCGCGGGCCAGTCGGGAGGACTCGCGGAAGCGGTGCACGACGGCGAGACGGGGCTGGTCGTGAATCCCGACGATCCCGCAGCGGTCGCGGCGGCGCTCAAGCGCCTGCTCGGCGACCAGCTGTTTGCGCGGCGGCTCGGCCAGGCGGGCCGCAAGGCGATCGAGACGTACTACAACTGGGACCGGGTGATCCGCGACCTGCGGGACATCGAATCACAAGTCTCCTCTTAGCGTTCAATTTTCCGCCGCACGGCGGCGGCATCGCCCGCATGATGGGCGAGCTGGCGCTCCGATATCACCGCAACACGCTCATCGTTTCGACCGGCGCCTACGAACACAGCGCCGCGAGCGACGCCCGCTTCCCGCAGGTCATCGATCGCGTCGGCATTCGCGCCACGCGGTTGCGCACGGTGCAGGGGCTCGCGCTCTGGACGTGGCGCGCCGGCGCGCTCGCGAAGCAGCGGCGGCCGGGATTCGCCTGGTGCGCCGAGCTGAAGCCGGCCGGGTATCCGGCGCGCTGGCTCGCCGCGCGGCACCGCGTGCCCTACGGGATCATCGTCTACGGCACCGAGCTGCTGCTGATCCAGGAAAAAATCCGGCGCAGCCGCTTCAAGCGCGGCACGGCGGCGAGTATCATCGGCAACGCGGCAGTCGTCGTCGCGATCAGCCGGTGGACGGCGGACCTCGCGCTCGACGTCCTCGCGATGCTCGATCTCAGGGTCCCCGTCGAGTCTGTGCCGCTCGGCACGACCCCCGGGCATTTCCGGCCCGGCGTCGATACGAGCGCGGTCCGCGCCAAATACGGCCTGAACGGGGGCCCGTGGCTCCTGACTGTGGCGCGGCTGGAGTGGCACAAGGGCATCGACACGACAATGAAGGCGCTCGCCGCGGTGCGTGCCGCACACCCGGGTACACGCTATGCGATCGTCGGAACCGGCGATCGGTTGGCGCAGTTCGAGCACCTGCGCGACGAGCTGGGCCTGGGGGATGCCGTGCGGTTCCTCGGCGGGATTTCCGACGCTGAATTGCCGGCGATCTACAACGCTGTCGATCTCTACGTGGGGGCGTCGCGGCGCGTCGAAGGCCTCGCGGAAGGATTCGGCATCTCGCTCGTCGAGGCAGCGGCGTGCGGACTGGCGGTCGTCGGCGGCCGATCGGGCGGCGTGCCGGACGCGGTGTGCGATGGGGAGACGGGGATTCTGGTGGATCCTGACGATCCAACGGCGGTCGCGGCGGGGATCAACGAGCTGCTGGCGAATCCGGAGCGCCGGAAGCAGTTAGGCGCGGCGGGCAGAAAGGCGGTGGAGCGTTACTACAACTGGGATAGGGTGGTGCGAGAGCTGATCGAGATCGATCAGACGTACCGGCTACCCTGATCTCCTCATCTCTTTCGCCTGATCCGCCGGCCGCGCGATGATCGCGTAGGTCGGGCAATGCCGGATGTAGCCGCCGTCCATCGGCGACCACTCCTGATCCGGCTGCGTCACGACGGCTTTGCGCTCCGAGTCGAGCACGAACATGCCTTGCGGCCCGTGCACGAGGCACGTGCCGCAGCCGATGCAGCGCTCGCGCTCGACGCGCACCATCACGCGCCGCTTGGGATAGATGCCGACATCTCCCGGCTCGGGCCACTCGTCGGTGCGGTCGAGCGCCGCGGCCGTCGCGCGGTAGCCTTCTTCCACCTCTTCACGCAGGTGATCGAACGAGAACATCGTGACGTGCTCGACGCGCGGCTGGATATAGTAGACCGGCGGCGTGGTCCAGGTGCGCACGCGTTGCTCGAGCAGCGTGTTCATCAGGATTTCGGTCGCGCGCGCGAACACCCCCGCAAACCCCTCGTCCTGCGCGTCCGCCGTGAGCACACTGGACGCGGAAACATCGACCGCGACGATCAGCTCCGGGCCGAGCGCGCGCGCCGCGTCGTAGGGGACGTTCGAGACGACGGCGCCGTCCACGTAGAAGCGGCTCGAGCGGATCGCGCCGGAACAGGGCGGGCGAGCGCATGCGCTTGAACGCCATGTCCGCGTGGGCGACGGCGAAGACCTCTTTGCGCTTCAGGCTGAGGGCGATCTCCCGGAGCTTGGCGATGCCCATGCCGCCGGCCCAGGCAGCGCCGACGAGCGCGCCGACGCTCGACCCGATGATCCGGGTCGGCCGGTGGCCGCGCTCGAGGAATGCCTGGATCACGCCCACATGGGCGAGCCCCTTCATCCCGCCGCCGCCCAGCACGAGGGTGAACGGTGTATCGCGTTTCACGCCACTATCCGCTTGCCCGGGGGGTTGAGTCCCGAGTAACGTAGTCGAGACCCCCATGGCGGCGCCACTCTTTTGGACTCGACTCGCGCGTGATCCCTGGGCCCGCTTCGGCTTGGGACTCGTCGCGATCCTCGCGCTCCTGGCGTTGCTGGCTCCATGGCTCGCTCCCGGTGATCCATTTCGCGGCGATCTCTCTGCAAGTTTGCATCCACCTTCCGGCGCCTTTCTGCTCGGCAGCGACGCGCAGGGCCGCGACGTGTTCTCGCGCCTGCTCTACGGGGCCCGCCTCTCGCTCGCCGTCGGCCTGATCAGCCAGAGCATCGCCCTGGCGCTCGGCGTGACGTTAGGACTCGTGTCGGGTTACTACGGCCGCTGGATGGACGGCGTGATCATGCGCGTCGCCGACGTGACGCTCGCGTTCCCCTCGCTCCTGCTGTTGATCGCCATCGCCGCTGCGGTGAAGCCGTCCCTGCCCGTCGTGTTCGTCGTCATCGGCATCGTCGGCTGGGCCGGCATGGCCCGGATCGTCCGCGGCCAGGTGCTCCAGGCGCGCGGCCTCGAGTACGTGCAGGCGGCGCGGGCGCTCGGCGCATCGGATGCGCGCATCATCGCACGCCACCTGCTGCCCAACGTGATCGCGCCCGTGATTGTTGCGGCCACGCTCGGCATCGGCGGCGCGATCATGGCGGAAGCCGCGCTGTCGTTCATCGGACTCGGCGCGCAGCCGCCCACGCCCTCCTGGGGCTCGATGGTGGCGGAGGGACGGGATCTCCTGCGCGTCGCGCCGTGGGTGTCGATCGCGCCGGGCGTCGCGATCGGCCTCGCCGTGCTCGGTCTCAATCTGCTGGGTGACGGTCTGCGCGACGCGCTCGATGTCCGCGGGCTCGGACGAGTCGGAGGGGGGGGAGCATGACCGAGATCGCCTACCACCCGACCCACGTGCGCGCGCTGCGCGAGACGTTCAAGGCGCTGCGTACGGCGGAATTCCCGTGGACCGCCGACACGATCTATCTGAACAACGCCTCGATCGGGCCGATCCCGGAGCGCACGCGGCGCGCCCTCGACGAGTTCACCGCCAAACGCACCGCCCCGCACCTCCTGCCGGATCGTGAGCTGTTCGCCGGCCTCGCCGCCGCACGGCTCGGGCTGGCGCAGCTGATCAATGCAGACCCGTCGGAGATCGCGCTCGCCACCAACACCGGTTTCGGTTTGAACCTCGCGGCGCGCGCCTTGCCGCTGAAGGCCGGCGATGTGGTTCTGCTGTCGGACAAGGAATTCCCGGCGAACGTCTATCCCTAGCTGATGCTGCGCGATCGGGGCGTCACCGTCGAGGTGGCGCGCTGCCGCCCTGAAGGGTGGCCGGACGAGGACTACCTGCTGCAGCGGCTGCGCGATCCCGCCGTGCGCGTGCTGGCCGTCTCCTTCGTGCAGTTCTCGAATGGCTATCGCGCCGATTTGCAAAAACTGAGCGCCGCCTGCCGGGCGAACGGGACGTATCTCGTGGTGGACGGCATCCAGGGCATCGGCAACTCGGTGCTCGATGTGACCGAGACGCCGATCGATATCCTCGCCTGCGGCGGCCAGAAGTGGCTGCTGTCGCCGTGGGGCTCGGGATTCGTCTACGTGCGCAAAGAGCTGGTCCCGCTGCTCGAGCCCGCGATCACGAGCTGGATGGCGTTCGAGGGGACGGACGACTTCTCGCGGCTCACCGAGTACAACCCGACCTTTCGCGCCGATGCCCGCCGTTTCGAGATGATCACGTTGCCGTACCAGGACTTCGTCGGAATGACCGCGTCGCTCGGGCTCTTACTCGAGATCGGCGTACGCGACATCGCCGAAGTCACCCGCGCGGCGCACGCGCCGGTCGTGCGCTGGGCGCAGGAGAACGACGTGCGCATCAGCTCGCCGCTCGATGACCGGCACCGCTCGGCGATTCTCTGCATCGCCCCGGCCAAACCGGTCGAGGCCTATCACGGGATGAAACGGGCGCGGGTGGTATGCAGCTTGCGCGAGGGCTCGATCCGGCTCTCACCGCATTGCTACAACACGCTCGAGGAGATGGAGAAGGTGATCGAAGTGTTGGATGATCTGATGGAATGACGGGGGCTAAGAGGCTAAGGGGCTAAGAACCGCATCTCCCTGCGTCGATCAATCCACCAAGCAACATGTTAGCGTCGCCTCATCCTAGCGTCGTCTTATCCTAGCGTCGCTTCATCAGTCGTTTGAGTATCTGGATCTGCCCCGCGTGATACAGATCATGTGAGGCAATCCCATAAATCTCCGCTTTGACCTTCCATCTCGAACGCCAACCGCGCCGGCCGAGATCGGCTGCTTTGAGTTTGGCGATCGCGTGGTGGAGGAGCTTGTGCTGCTCGTCGAGCAGTGCGCGGTCGCGGTTCCACGCGGCGTCGTTGGGTCGATCGGGAAGCGGCGGCCAGTTCGCGCCGTCGCGCGGGAAGGCGATGTCGGGATCGCGCAGCAGCCGGCGGCGCACCATGCATTTCCAGTAGGCGGTGTGGAGGACGAGATCCCAAATGCAGTGACGCTTGGGGACGGGGCGCCAGCGCGCCTCACGGGCGCTGAGGCCGCGCAGCGTCCCTTTGAGCGGCGTGCCATGCCACGACGGGGCGGTGTAGGCCTGATCGAAGACTTCGAGCAGGAGCCGCACCCGTTCGTCCAGGCTATCTCCCGCGTCTCAACAGCGCGTATTCCTTTTTGCCTTTGCGCAGCAGGAGATTACGTCCCCCAATCCAGTCTCCGGACGCGATCGTGCGGGCAACGTCGTCGATTCGCTGCTGATTGACGTAGATCCCGCCCTGCTCGATGCTGCGGCGCGCCTCGCCTTTGGATTTGGCCAGCCCCGCGCGGGTTACGAGATCGACCAGCGCCAGCTGCTCGGCGTCGTCGATCGCGATCGTCGGGATCTCGCCCGCCAGTATCTCAAACACCTGCGGATGCACCTCCGCCTGGCCTTCGCCGAACAGTATCGCCGACGCCGCCTGAACACCGGAGAGCACCTCGGCGCCGTGGACCAGACTCGTCACCGTGGTGGCGAGGGCCCGTTGCGCCGGCCGTTTCGCGGGATTGACAGCTTGCTGCGCCGCGATCCCCTTGATCTCATCCGCGGGCAGATGCGTAAAGAGCTTCAGGTACTTCTCCACGTCGCGATCGTCCACGTTGATCCAGAACTGATAGAACTTGTAGGGCGACGTGAGCGTCGGGTCGAGATAGATCGCGCCGGCGTCCGTCTTTCCGAATTTCTGGCCTGACGCCATCGTCACGAGCGGCGCGACGAGACCGTGCGCCTCCGCGTTCTCGATGCGGCGAATCAGCTCGACGCCCGCCGTGATGTTGCCCCACTGATCGCTGCCGCCCACCTGCAGCGTGCACTGGCGCTCGCGGAACAGATGCAGGAAGTCGTAGGCCTGCAGCAGCATGTAGCTGAACTCGGTGAACGACAGTCCCGCCTCGAGGCGCGCCTGCACCGATTCCTTCTGCAGCATGATGTTGACGGTGAAGTGCTTGCCGACGTCGCGCAAAAAGTCGATCAACCCTTGCGCGCTGAGCCATTTGGCGTTGTCGAGCAGCAGCGCCGCCGCCCGGCCCGCGCCGAACTCGAGGAACCGTGCCATCTGATCGCGCTGGCGCTGCAGATTCTCGCGGATCTGCTCTTTCGAGAGCAGCGGACGCTCGCCTGCCTTGCCGGAGGGATCGCCGATCAAGCCGGTGCCGCCGCCCATCAGCACGATGGGGCGATGCCCGCCGCGTTGCAGATTGGCGAGCAGCATCATCGGCATCAGGTTGCCGAGCTGCAGCGACGGCGCGGTCGGGTCGAACCCGCAGTACGCGGTGACCGGACCTTTGGCGACATGCGCGGCGAGACCGGGTGTCGCCTGCTGGACGAAGCCGCGCCACTCCAGTTCTTGCAACACGTTGGACGTCGTCATGGCGGCGAATCTACCGCCTTGCTAGGTTGTTACAAAGATGGCCTTACCGACTCCGACTGTGCTGCCCGCCGCCGCTCGCCGCCCCTGGATCGTTCGCTGGTGGTACGATCCCGTGCAGCGGCGGCGCGCGATCATCGCGACCGTGCTGGGCCTGCTGTACGGCAGCGGCCTCGCCTACGGCTCGTGGACGCGCGTCTGCGCGGCCGAGCGCTGCCCCAGCATCATGCGGCTGCAACCGGGCAACGAGCGCCACGCGCAGCTCCAGACCTCCAAAGTCTATGCCGCCGACGGCCGCCTCATCAGCGAACTGGGCATCGAGCTGCGCACCGTGCTGCCGCTCGACCAGATCCCCGCGCACGTGCGGCAGGCGTTCATCGCGGTCGAAGACAAACGGTTCTACACGCACAACGGCATCGACTACTGGCGTATCCTCGGCGCGCTCAAGGCCAACATCCTGACGCTGCACTACACGCAAGGGTTCTCGACGATCACGATGCAGCTGGCGCGCAACGTCTTCCCGGAGCGGCTCGGCCGCGAGAAGAAGCTCGCGCGCAAGCTGCGCGAGGCCCGGGTCGCTGTGGAGCTGGAGCGCAACTTCAGCAAGGACACGATCCTCGAGCTGTACCTCAACCAGATCAGCCTCGGCCCGAACGTCTTCGGCGTGGAAGCGGCGTCGCAGGTCTTCTTCGGGAAGTCGGCCCGCGACCTGAACGTCGCCGAGGCCGCGACGCTGGCGGCGTTGCCCAAGGCGCCCGGGAACTACAACCCGCGCACCCATCCCGACCGCGCGGTGCTGCGCCGCAATGCGGTGCTGAACCTGATGCGCGATCAGGGCTTCCTGAGCCCCGAAGACGCGGAATTTTGGAAGGCGTATCCGCTCGTCCTGACGACGCGGCGCACGAACTATGGCGACGTCGCGCCGTACTTCGTCGAATGGCTGCGCTCTTCCTTCCTCGAGCCGCGCTTCGGCCGCGATTTGTACGAGAAGGGGCTGCGCATCTACACGACGCTCGACCTCGACATGCAGGAGGCGGCCGAGCAGGCGCTCGAGTCGCAGCTCGACGAGATCGAGTCGGGCGTGTACTCGAACGGCAAATTCGAGGGCACGTCGTACCGCCAGTACCTCGAGCAGGGCCGCGCCACGGGTGATGAACAGACCCCGTATGCGCAGTATCTCCAGGGTGCGCTGCTCGCCCTCGACGCGAAGACCGGCAACATCCTCGCCATGGTGGGGGGCCGCGACTTCGTGGATTCAAAGTGGAATCACGTGACGCAATCCGTGCGGCCGCCGGGCTCGACGTTCAAGCCGTTCGTCTACTCGGCCGCGATACGGGCGGGACATCCCGTCACGGAGATGCTCGACGACACGCCGCTCAATCCGCCGGTCATCCAGCCCGACAGCTCGCTGTGGCAGCCAAAGGATTACGACGACACGACGCTCGGCCTGATCCCCATGCGCCAGTCGCTCTACCTCTCGCGCAACCTGTCCACCATCAAGCTCGGTATGGCGTTGGGCGAGCAAACCGTCGTGGGCGAGGCCCGGCGCTTCGGCATCACGACCCCACTGCCGCCCTATCCGTCCATTCACATCGGCTCGCGTGAGGTAAAGCCGATCGAGCTGGTCGCGGCGTATACGGCGTTCGCAAACAACGGGACGCGGGTCGAGCCGATCGGGATTCAGCGCATCGAGGACCGCCAGGGCAACATCCTGTATCAGTCCACCGTCAAGCGCGAGCAGGTGCTCGACCCCGAGCACAATTGGCTGATGCTCGACATGATGCGCGACGTGATGCGCTGCCAGCCGGGTAGCGGTCCGCACCGCTGCGGCACGGCGGCCGGCGCGGTTGGTGGATTAAAGATTCCCATGGCCGGCAAGACGGGGACGACGGACGACTACACCGACGCGTGGTTCGTGGGCTTTACGCCCGAGATCGTGACGGGCATCTGGGTCGGCTACGACTATCAGAAGCGCATCATGAACAATGCCGGCGGCGGCCGGATCGTGGCGCCCGCGTGGACGAAGTTCATGCGCGACGTGTACGAGCGGCGCCCGTCCCCCGGCGACTGGGCCCGGCCCGACGCGCTGGTCACGCGTGAGGTGGACTGGTCCAACGGCTTCCTCGCGACGCCGTTCTGCCCGCTCGAGGTGCGGCGCTGGGAGTGGTTCTATCCGGGGACCGAGCCCACGCAGGTGTGTCAGGTGCATTCACCGTTCGGTGTTGGGGTCACGCCCTAAGCTCTTGCTCCGCATCCGAGCCGGCCGAGTCCATCCCGTCACGGCGCCGTCCATAGCGGACGGCGCCGTTCTTGTTGACGCCAACGGCCGGATTGCGGCCGTCGGCCCGAGCGCCCGCGTCCCGACTCCGCGCGGCGTGCCGTCGCTCGAGTTTCCCGATGCCGAACTGCTGCCGGGCCTCGTCAACTGTCACACGCACCTCGAGCTCACGCATCTCGGTGGTGGGGTCAAGCACGACGAGCCCGAGTTCCTCACATGGATCCGGCGCATTCGCGAGCTGAAGGAGGCGACGAGCGCGGAGGCGTTTTACGAGGCGGCGGTGGCCGGCATCCGCGACTGCTGGGCGCGCGGCGTCACCTGCATCGCCGAAACGGGCAGTAGCGGCGCTGTGCTGCGCGCGCTGCACGAGCTCGGCGGGCGTGGGATCGTGTATCAGGAAGTGTTCGGGCCGGACCCGGCGCGGTGTGCGGCAAGCATGGCAGAGCTCGACGCCGCTGTCCGTCCACTTCGCCGTCTTGCAACGGCGCAACTTGTGCTGGGCGTCTCGCCGCATGCGCCGTACACGGTGTCGGCGCCACTCTATGAGGCGGTCGCGCGGTTCGCGCGATCCGAACAGCTGCCGATTGCGCTGCACGTCGCTGAGTCGAAGGAGGAGACGGTCTTAGTTCGCGATGGCGAGGGGCCGTTCGCCGAGGCGTTGCGCGCGCGCCGCATCGCGGTCGAGGCGCGTCGCGTATCGCCGATCGCGTACCTCGTGCAACTTGGCGTCATCACGCCGGGCACGCTGTGCATTCATTGCGTGCAGGCGGACGCCGCCGACGTCGAGCTGCTGCGCGTGGCGGGAGCGGCGGTGGCGCACTGCCCACGGTCCAACGCGGCGCACCGCCATGGCCGCCTGCCGCTCGGGTTGTTGCGCCATGCCGGCGTTCCCGTCGGACTGGGTACGGACTCGGTCGTGAGCGTCGGCGAGCTGGATCTGTGGGGGGAAGCCGACGCCGCGGGCTTGCGGGGCGACGCTGCGTTACGCGCGCTGACAATAGAAGGCGCGCGTGCACTGGGCTGGGAATCAGAAATCGGCTCGCTGGAAGTCGGGAAGGCCGCGGACTTGGCCGTGTTTCCCTTCGCCGCCGAATCATCACGCCGCCCCTCGCCGCCCCTCGCCGCCCTGACAGTAGTCAGGGGCCAGATCGTGCACCAGATTTCCGCCCCATGAAAACGCAGCGTCACGCGGCCATCCTGCGGATCGTGCGAGGAGAGACGGTGGGCAGCCAGGAGCAGCTGCGCGAGCGTCTCAAGGCTGAAGGGTACAACGTGACGCAGGCGACGTTGTCCCGTGACATTCGCGAGCTCGGACTCGCGAAGGTGGCGGCGCCGGACGGTGGCTCGCATTACGCGGCCGGCCCGGACGGCGCCCCCGGCGGGGGCGTCCGGCCGCATCTGGAGCAGCTGCTTCCCACCATGCTCGTCTCGGCCGAAGGCGTCGGCCCGCTGCTCGTCCTGAAGACGACGACGGGCGGCGCGCAAGCGCTGGGTCTGGCGCTCGACGGCGCCGGCTGGAACGAGATCATCGGCACCATCGCTGGTGACGATGCCATTCTGGTCATCACTCGCAGCGAGCGAGGCCGCCGCGCCGTGCAGGCCCGGCTGCAGGAGCTCGCAGGACTCCCTGCATGAACCTCATCCGCAGATCCGTTCCTGCCGTCGCCCTGCTCGCGTTAGGGATCGGCGGTTGCACCACGGCCGCTCGGTCCAAGCGATCCCCAGCCGCCGTCGAGTCGGCCACTGCGCCCTCGGGCAGCGCGGCGATGCGGCTCAACACGCTCACCCCGGAGGAGCGCGCCGCAGGTTGGCGTCTCTTGTTCGACGGCCACAGCACCGTCGGGTGGCGGGGGTGGCAGATGGATTCGATGCCATCGGGCTGGGGCGTTCGTGAAGGTGCGCTAACGCGCGTGCGGCCGGCGGCCGACATCATCACGACCGAGAAGTTCCGGAATTTCGAGCTGTCGCTCGAGTGGAACGTCGCCCCGAAAGGCAACAGCGGGATCTTCTATCGAGCGAGCGAGGACGACGACGCGATTTACTGGACCGCCCCGGAAATGCAGGTCCTCGACGATGCCGGACACCCGGATGGGCAGTCGCGCCTCACTGCCGCGGGCGCCGACTACGGATTGTATCCATCTCCCGCCGGTGTGGTGAAACCTGCGGGCGAATGGAACCAGGTGCGCATTCTGGTGGCCGGCAACCACGTCGAGCAATGGCTCAACGGCGTCAAGGTCGTGGAGTATGAGCTCGGCAGCCCGGACTGGGAGGCGAAAGTGAAGGCGAGCAAGTTCGCCACGCACCCGCGGTACGGGCGCAACGCCGAAGGCTACATCGGCCTGCAGGAGCACGAGTATCGGGTCGCTTTCCGCAACATCAAGATCCGGGTGCTACCATGAGCAAACGGTCCCGCAGAGGCCCAAAAGTAGGGGCGCAGCATG
>QHUE01000189.1 GCA_003221825.1 Gemmatimonadota bacterium | reverse complement strand
TTTCAGTGCGCGCGACAATGACATCTTCGACAACGCGCCGGCGGGTGTCCTCAACGAGGTCGGCGCCTCGATCTCCATGCTGCCGACATGGTGGGGAGATGCGCGCGGGCCGCGCCGCCTCGCCGACCCCACGGCGACCGGCGATAGTCTGGCGGGCAACGTCAGCGCGCCCAGTTGGAATGCCGCGCCCCTGACTGGTGGAAGCACTGGCGTTGCAGCGCACAGTGTGCGTGGCGACGGACAAACCGGTCTCCGCGGGGTCGCGCTGTCCAAGGCTTTCACCGTGCGCGTCGTCGACCCCGCTGGACATCCTGTAGCGGGAGTGCAAGTGACGTTCAAGGTCACGGGCGGCGGCGGCAACTTCGGCGGGTCCGGCCAGGTGAAGATCACGACGAACGCAAGTGGTTTGGCGGAGGCGACCTTGACGCTCGGGGCTTCACCGGGGACTAACACGGCAACCGCGACCGCGCCTGGTGTAAATACGCTCACGTTCACCGCGACCGGCACGTGACGCGCTGCCCGCGCTGTGCCGCGCAGGTGCCGGTCGGCTTGCGGTTCTGTGGCTTTTGCGGAGCGGCAATCGCCGATTCCACTTCGGCGACCGTCGCTTTGATCGCGCAACACGAAGATCCGCTGCTGGCGCAAATTCGTGTCGTGCTCGGCGGCGAGTATGAGATCGAGCGCGAATGCGGCCGGGGCGGCATGGCCGCGGTGTTCAAGGCGCTCGACGTGTCGCTGCGCCGGCCCGTCGCGCTCAAGGTCATGTTGCCGGCTGCCTCCAACGGCGGCGCGGTCGCGGACCGGCTGCGGCGCGAAGCGCGCCGCGCCGCGGCGCTCGACCACCCCAACATCGTGCCGATCTTCCAAGTCGGGGAAGCGGGCGGCGTCCACTACATCGTGATGAAGTTCATCGAGGGACGCTCGCTCGACGCGATCGTCGAGGATCAGGGCGCCCTCCCGATTGCCGTGGTTGTCGCGGTGCTGCGGGCCATCGCGAGCGCGCTGGCGTATGCGCACGAACGCGGCACCGTTCACCGCGACATCAAGAGCTCGAACATCCTGATCGATCAGGAAGGGCGCGTCTACGTCTCCGACTTTGGCCTCGCCCGCGCGGCGGAGGATTCGAAGGTGACGCCCAGTGGCGCGGTCATGGGGACGCCGCAGTTCATGAGCCCCGAGCAGTGCGCCGGTGCCGCGGTTGGTCCGCAAGGCGATCAGTATTCCCTGGGGATCGTCGGATTCCAAATGTTGGCCGGCGAAGCGCCGTTCGAGGCGAGCTCGGTATTGGCCGTCGTGCAACACCAGTACTTCACGCCGCCGCCGGACCTCCGCAGTGTGCGCGCCGATGTCCCCGACGCGCTCCTGGCGATCATCACGCGCCTGGTCGCGAAGGATCCGGCGCACCGGTTCACCAACACGTCCGACCTCGTCACCGCCCTCGAAGCCCTGCCGTTCTTTTCCGAGGATCAGCGGGTCGCGAAAGACATCCTGCGGCGGCTGGCGCGCGGCTATCACGTCCCGATCGTCGAAACCGGAGTCCTTCCGCCGCTGCCGGACGCCCGCGACTCCCGTGCGGCAGCCGGCGTCGCCGCCCCACGATCGCTGCGGCAACCTCGCGTCCTGGTGCCACTTGGCCTCGGAGCCGTGGTACTGATCTCGGGCGCGTGGTTCGCCATACAGGCGACGCGAGCGGAGACGCCCGCGCCAGTGGCAAGCGCGGCCGCGCCGCCGCTGGTCTCACCAGCTCCCGCGCCGGCTCGTCCCCGGCTCGCGGCGAATCCTCCGCGCGCCGCGACATTCGGTCCACCGGGCCGCGTGCGTTTGCGCACGGACCCGGCGGACGCCGTCATCTACATCGATGATCGCCAGGTCGGGGTGGGGACAGCCTTCGATGTCGCGGTACCGTCAGGAACACGCCGCCTGCGGATCAAGGCGCCCGGGTCGGCGACCTTCGACACGACATTCCACGTTGTTGCCGGCAACACGACGCGGCTTGGCCTCATCACCCTCCGGGATCTGCCTTGAGACACGCCGTCCTCGCCGGACTGCTGCTCGTGCTTCCGGGACCGGCGGTCGCGCAGGGCAACACCGCCGACCAGTTGGAGCAGGCGGCGCGCTATCACGCGGCCCTGGACGTCGAGCGCGAGCTGGTCCTGCTCAGGCGCATCATTTCGCCGAATTCGCCCTTCGTGGTCACACATGAGCAGCGCGTCCTCGCCTACAAGTACCTCGGCGCGGCGCTCGTCGTGCTCGGGCAGCGAGACTCCGGCATCGTGTACTTCCAGGCCGCACTCGAGCGAGACCCCTTCGTGGACCTGGAGCCGCAGAAGTTTACGCCGGCCGAGCTGGCCGCGTTCAGCGACGCAAAACGGTTGACCTTCGGCCTGGGCATCCGAGCCGTCGCGTTCGACACGATCGATCCACGCACCGAGCGGCTGGGCTTCACGGTGCTCACGACACACGCCGCGGACCTGCGCGTCGAGCTGCGGAGCGCCGACGCTCAGGCAGGTGTGGTGCTGTATCAGGGCATCACCGACGGACCCCGCGAGCTGCGGTGGGACGGCCTGCTCGCGGATGGCCACTTGGCCGCGACCGGACGTTACGAACTGCTCCTGTCCGGCGTCAGCCAGCTGACGCATCGGCCGGACTCCGCGCGTCTGTATTTCAGCATCCAGCAAGATCACGCGCCGCTCGAGGACACCCTGGCGGCGCTTCGACCCGAGGACCTCCTGCCGGAGCAACATCCCGCGGCGATGGCTCGCACGGAGCTCTTCAAGGGTCTGGGCATCGCGGCCGCGGCCCTCGTCATTCCACGAACGGTGGCGAACGGTCAGCTGCACGGCGGTGGGCGCACATTTGCGGACGGCATCGCGGTTACCGCCTCTGTGGCGGGCATTGGGGGTTTCATTTTTCGCCAGCGGCATCGTGAGATTCCGGCCAACATCGCGGCGAATGCGGAGCGCCGCGCGCAGCGGGCGGCCGCCAACGGCGCAATCCGCGATCGCAACCAGACACGGCTCGCTCAAGCGCGGCTGATCGTCGCACCGGCCGCCGGAGTCGGCCCGTGATGCCGAGGGTGTCGGGACCCGCATTGGCGATCCTGGTGGCCGTCCCTGCTCTCGCGGCCGGGCAGGTCTCCGTGCAGGGCGGTCTGCTTGTCGGGCGTGCCGAGCATCGTGTCGTCGACGCCGGCACGCTCGTGGCGGCGTCGGGCACGCTGTTCGGCGGCGCGCTGGCGGTGACAATGGGCGAGCGGTTTCAGATTCATGGCGAGGCGCTAGGAGGCCCGCTCACGAGTGCGGCGACGCCGAGCCTGGAAGACCACGACGTCGCGGAGGCGCAAATCAGCGGCGGGATGAAAGTACGCCCATGGCTCATCCTGGAGAGCGGGCTCAGCTTCCGCAGTTTTTCCAATTCATTGGCCCGACAGCACTGGACCACGTGGCGGATCGGCGCGGAAACGCGCGTGCCGCTTGGGTTTGAAAATGTGACGGCGGTCTTGCGCGGGTACTGGATTCCGCTCGTGTCCGTCAGCGGCCTCTCTAGTCCGGATGTCGGACTTGCCGCGGGCGTCGGCGTGGACTGGCGGGGACGCCGCCTGGACATCAGCGCGCGGTACACGCTTGAGCGCTACGACTTCGCGCCGAGCAATGGCGCGCAGCGGTTGGAAGAGCTGTCCACCTTCCGTGTGCGGGTCGGGATGTGGTGGCCGCGCACCGGCAGAGCAAAGCACTCGGCTTAAATCCGGATTAGCGCGCCGGATAGGTGCCGAGAACCCGAATGCTGGACGTGAACGCCCGCAATTCCTCGAGTGCCCCGCTGATGCCCTCACCAGTGACGACGACATCGAGATAGAACAGGTACTCCCACGGCCGTCCCGGAAGCGGCCGCGATTCGATCTTGGTCAGGTTCAAGCCGCGCGCCGCGAACACGCCCAACGCCCGATGGAGCGTGCCGGGCGTGTTGCCCAGCGAGAGCATCAACGACGTCTTGTTCGCCTGCTCGCGCGGCGCCGGATCACGGGCGATTTCGAGAAATCGGGTGTAGTTCTCGGCGTGATCCTCCAACCCCTCCGCGAGCACGTCGGCCCCGTAGAGCTCGGCGGCGAGTTTCGAGGCGATGGCCGCATCGGCGTCTACGTCGCCTGACATCACATCGCGCACACTGCCGGCGGTGTCGTACGCCGGCACGGCAACGACATCGGGGTGCGTCAGGAAAAAGTGCCGACACTGCGCCAGCGCGACGGGGTGCGAGGCGACTCGACGAATCTGCGGCAGCGTAGTGCGCGGCCGGGCGATCAGGCAATGACGGATCCGCAATTCGGTTTCGGCGACGACGTGCAGCGCGTGCGCGCTCAGCAGGTCGTAGTTCTCGTGCACCGACCCGGCGAGCGTGTTTTCGATCGGGACGATCCCACGGGTCGCCTCGCCCGTCTCGACCGCCCGAAACCGCAAGGTCGCGCTCGGCGACGCCGATATGGAGCTCGCGCCTGCCCGCGTCGATCGTGATGGCGTCGCCTTCCTGCACCAGCGCCAGTGGGCCGCCGAGCGCCGCTTCCGGCGCGACGTGCCCCACGACCAGGCCGTGCGTTCCACCCGAGAAACGGCCATCGGTGACAAGGCCGACCGCCTCCCCGAGGCCGGCACCGACCAGGGCCGCCGTCGGCGCCAACATCTCGCGCATCCCCGGCCCACCCTTCGGCCCCTCGTAGCGAATCACGATGACGTCGCCCGCGTGAATGCTCCCCGCGAGAATGGCGGCCAGACACGCCTCCTCCGAGTCGAACACGCGCGCGGGACCCGTGATCGCGTGCGCGCCATGCCCGCTGACTTTCGCGACCGCGCCCTCAGGCGCGAGGTTGCCACGCAGGATCACGATGTGTCCCTGTGGGGCGAGCGGCCGATCCCACGGACGGATCACGTCCTGGTCGGGCGATGGGCGCACCGGGACACCCTGCACCACCTCGCCGACGGCACGCCCGTCGATCGTCAGCGCGTCGCCGTGCAGCACGCCATTCGCCAGCAGAATTCGCATCACCTGCGGAATCCCACCGGCGCGATGCAGGTCGGTCGTGACGTAGCGTCCCGACGGCTTGAGATCGCACAGCACCGGCACGCGCTTGCGGATCGCCTCGAAGTCCTCGAGCGCGAGCGGCACGCCCGCGGCGCGGGCAATCGCCAGAAGGTGGAGCACGGCATTCGTGGATCCGCCGATTGCCATGACGACGGCGATGGCGTTCTCGAACGCCTTGCGCGTGAGGATATGGCGCGCCAGGCGCCGCGCCCGCACGGCGTCGGCCAGCACCGCCGCCGAGCGCGCGGCGCTGTCCGCCGTCTCCTGATCCTCGGCGGCCATCGTGGACGAGCCCGGCAGGCTCATTCCCATCGCCTCGATGGCCGCCGACATCGTGTTCGCCGTGAACATGCCGCCGCACGATCCCGCACCGGGACAGGCCCGGCGCTCGATCTCGAGCAGCTCGTCCTGCGGCATGCGCCCCGCGCCGGCCGCGCCGACCGCCTCGAACACACTCACGACCGTCAGATCGCGCCCCGCGTGATGCCCCGGCTTGATCGTGCCGCCGTAGACGAAGATCGCGGGAATATCGAGCCGCGCGATGGCGATCATCGCGCCGGGCATGTTCTTGTCGCAGCCGCCGATCGCGAGCAGCCCGTCCATGCGCTGCGCGCCGCACGCCGTCTCGATCGAATCGGCGATCACCTCCCGCGACACGAGCGAGTAGCGCATCCCCTCGGTGCCCATCGAGATGCCGTCGCTGACGGTGATCGTCCCGAATGTCTGCGGCATGGCGCCGGCCTGCCGCAGCGCCTGCTCGGCGCGGCGCGCCAACCGGTCGAGGCCTGAGTTGCACGGCGTGATCGTGCTGTGCGCGCTCGCGATGCCAATGATCGGCTTCGCGAAGTCGCCGTCCGTGAACCCTACCGCGCGTAGCATGGCGCGGTTGGGCGCGCGCTCGAGACCCTCGGTGATGGCGCGGCTGCGGAAGTTGTCGCTCACGACAGTCCCTCGAGGGCCGCGGCGACCACGCTCTCGGCGACCCGGGCGCCCATCTCCGTGGTGCCGATCCTGGGCTCGCCGGGCAGGGCGATGTCCTGGGTGCGGGCGCCCGCGTCGAGCGCGGCGGCCACGGCATCGTCCACACTGTCTGCCGCGTCCACGAGCTTGAGGCCGTGGCGGAGCAGCAGCGCGACCGTCGCAATCGCGCCGAGCGGATTCGCGACGTCATGGCCGGCGAGCGGAGGCGCGGACCCGTGGACCGGCTCGAACAGCCCCGGCCCGGTGCCGAGCGATGCGGAGGGCAGCAAGCCGAGCGAGCCCACCAGGACGGCAGCTTCGTCGCTGAGGATGTCGCCGAACATGTTCTCGGTCAGCACGACGTCGAGGGAGGCGGGGTCGCTCACCAGACGCATCGCGGTCGTATCGACGTAAGAGTGCTCGAGGCGCACGTCCGGATACAAGCGGGCGACCTCCGTCACGGTCTCCCTCCAGAGCTGTGACACCTCGAGCACGTTGGCCTTATCGACCGAAGTGACAAGTCGCCGGCGGGCCCTCGCGGCATCGAATGCGACGCGCGCGATGCGCTCGATCTCGGCGGTCGTATAGACAAGGGTGTTCACGGCCCGCGTGCGCTCGCGGCCGCGCGGTTCACCGTAATACAGTCCGCCGGTCAGCTCGCGCACGACCAGCACGTCGACGCCGCGCAGCCGGTCCGCCTTGAGGGGCGAGCAGGCCGCGAGCGCCGGGTGAACGGCGACCGGTCGCAAGTTCGCATAGACGTTGAGCAGCTTGCGGAGCGCGAGCAGCCCCGTCTCGGGGCGGAGCTCGCGCGGCGCGCCGTCCAGCGCGGGATCACCAACGGCCCCGAGCAGCACGGCGTCGCTGCGTAGGACGGCCGCCTTGGTCTCGGGTGGCAGGGGGTTCTTCGCCACGGCGACCGCTGCGGCACCGATCGGGAAGGTCTCGAGCGCGAAGCGCAGGTCGAAGCGCTCCCCCACGGCCTCGAGCACGCGCACCGCCTGAGCGATCACCTCCGGCCCGATGCCGTCGCCGGGCAGAACGGCGATCGAATAGGACTTCATGCGTGGCTCCGCTCGTAGGCGGCGATGCTCGGCTCCTCGAGCAGCGTGCGGCCGATCTCATCGAGCCCGCGCAGCAGCAGCTCGCGACCATAGGGCTCGGCGCTGAAGCGCGCGGAGAAGCCGCGGTCGTCGGATATCACCTGCTGCTCCAGATCCACCATGACTTCGTAGACGCCACCTTCCGTACTCCGGATCAGGGCGTCGACTAGGGTGGCGGGCAGTCGCACGGGCAGCACGCCGTTGCGGTAACAGTTGGCCACGAAGATATCGGCGAACGATGGCGCGATAATGGCGCGGAAACCGTACTGCGCCAGCGCCCAGACGGCGTGCTCGCGCGAGGAGCCACAGCCGAAGTTGGGGCCGGTGATCAGGATCGTCGCCCCCTGCGCGTCCGGGCTGTTGAGCTCGAAGGCCGGATCGGGCGATCCATCGGGCCGGTAGCGCCAATCGTGGAACAGCGCCGGTCCGAACCCTGTGCGTTCGACCCCTTTGAGGAACTGCTTCGGAATGATCTGGTCGGTATCCACGTCGCGCCGCGGCAGCGTGACCGCCCGTCCCCGGTGACGCACGAACGGCGCTACCATGCGCGCACGTCCACGAGGTGTCCTTCGATCGCGGCGGCCGCGGCCATAGCGGGGCTCATGAGATGCGTGCGGCCACCGCGCCCCTGCCGCCCCTCGAAATTGCGGTTCGACGTGGCGGCGCAGCGTTCTCCCGCGCCCAGCACGTCGGCATTCATGCCGAGGCACATGGAGCACCCGGCGTTGCGCCACTCGAACCCGGCGTCTGTGAACACGCGATCCAATCCTTCGCGCTCGGCCTGCGCCTTCACGCGCTGCGACCCGGGCACCACCATCGCGCGCACGCGCGACGCCACGTGCCGGCCGCGCACGACCTCGGCCGCCGTACGGAGGTCCTCGATGCGCGCATTGGTGCACGATCCGAGAAACACCCGGTCGATGGGAATCCCCTCGAGCGGCGTGCCGGGGACGAGCCCCATGTATTCCAGCGCCCGCGCCGCGGCCTGACGCTCATGCTCGGTGGCGAGCTGCGCGGGATCGGGGACGCGGCCGGTGATGTCGGCGACCATGCCGGGCGTCGTACCCCATGTGACCTGCGGCCCCACGGTCGCCGCATCGAGCCGGACTTGCGCGTCGTAGTGCGCGGTGGCGTCCGACCGGAACGTCTGCCAGCGCCCGAGCGCGGCCGACCAGGCCGCGCCGGTGGGCACGCGGGGCCGGCCCTCGAGGTAGTCGAATGTGACTTCATCGGGCGCGATCATCCCGGCGCGGGCCCCAGCCTCGATCGACATGTTGCACACCGTCATGCGCTCTTCCATCGACAGCGCGCTGACGGCATCGCCGGTGTATTCGATGACGTGGCCGCTCGCGCCGGCCGTGCCGATCTTGCCGATCAGCGCGAGAATCAGATCCTTCGCCGCCACGCCCGGCGCGCGGCGGCCGGTGATCCGCGCCTCCAGGTTACGCGGCTTGTTCAGCACGATGCACTGGGTCGCGAGGACGTGCTCGACCTCGCTCGTTCCGATGCCGAGTGCGAACGCCCCGAATGCGCCGTGCGTCGCGGTATGCGAGTCGCCACAGACGATCAGCATGCCGGGCTGCGTCGCCCCAAGCTCCGGTCCAATGACGTGGACGATGCCCTGCCCCGGCGATTGGAGATCGAACAGCTCGATGCCGAACTCCCGCGCGTTCGCACTCAGCGCATCGACCTGTCGCGCCGCGACGGCGTCGGCGATCGGGACGGAGCGTTCACCGGTCGGCACGTTGTGGTCCACAGTCGCCAGCGTGCGCTCCGGACGGCGCACGGTCCGTTTCTCGCGCTTGAGGCCCGCGAACGCCTGCGGAGACGTCACCTCGTGGACGAGGTGCAGATCCACGTAGAGCAGCGCCACGCCGTCCGCGAGCTCGCGGACGACGTGGGCGTCCCAAACCCGATCGAACAGCGTCCGGGTCACGCCCGCGCGGGCTCCCGCTCTACCGGTTTGGTGGAGGCGCCTTTCGGCTTGGCACGCTTGCCTTCCTCGGTCCATGGCATCATCGCCCGCAGCCGGGCGCCGACCTGCTCGATCTGCGAGTTCTGCGCGGCGCGGCGCAGCTCGGCGAACCGCGGAGCGCCGGCGCGGCATTCCGCGATCCATTCTTTCGCGAACACCCCGTTGCGGATATCGGCGAGCAGTTTCCGCATCTCCGCGCGCACCGCGGGACTGATGACGCGGTCGCCGCGCGTCAGATCTCCGTACTCGGCCGTATTGCTGATCGAATGCCGCATGAACCCGAGGCCGCCGCGATAAATCAGATCGACGATCAGCTTCAGCTCGTGGAGACACTCGAAGTAGGCCATTTCCTGGGAGTAGCCTGCCTCGGTCAGCGTCTCGAAGCCGGCCTGAATGAGCGCCGTGACACCGCCGCACAGGACGGCCTGCTCGCCGAACAGATCGGTCTCGGTTTCCTCCGCGAACGTTGTGCCGATGACCCCGGCGCGCGAGCACCCAATCCCGGTGGCGTAGGCGAGGGCGTTCTGCAACGCCTGCCCGGTCGCGTCCTGATGGATCGCGACGAGCCCCGGCACGCCGCGCCCTGCCTGATACTCGCTGCGCACCAGATGCCCCGGAGACTTCGGTGCGATCATCGTGACGTCGACCCCGGCCGGCGGCACGATTTCGCCAAAGTGGATGTTGAAGCCGTGGGCGAACATCAGTGTCTTCCCGGGACCGAGCGCGGGAGCAATGGCGGCCTCGTACACCGCACGCTGCTCCTGGTCGGGCACCAGCATCATGATCACGTCGCCCGCTTTGGCGGCTTCGGCGACGGGACGCACATCCAGACCATCCGTGGTCGCCTGCGTCCAGGAGGCACCGCCCGGCCGGAGTCCGACGATGACCTTCGCACCCGAGTCACGCAGGTTCTGCGCGTGGGCATGGCCCTGACTGCCGTATCCGATGAGGGCGAACACGCGATCGCGCAGCCGCGCGCGGTCCGTGTCCGCCTCGTAGTACACGCGCACCGATGAGCTCATATCGTCTCCAGAGGATGAGGATTGGTGTAGGGGCGCAGCATGCTGCGCCCCTACGTCATTTGATGGTGAGGACGCAGTAGCCTTACGTACGCCGACCACATTTTGGATTTGCAGCAGCAGGCTCTCGACCGTCGCGTCGTCGGCGTCGATCTCGCACGTCAATCGCCACACACCGGTCGGGCCGTGCGAGTCGACGGCGAACCCGCCAATCGGCAGGTTGCGACGCCGCAGCGCGCCGCACGCGCGGCCGAGCGTGAGG
>QHUE01000188.1 GCA_003221825.1 Gemmatimonadota bacterium | reverse complement strand
CCGACCGCGGCGCGTGGCTCGCGATCGATCCGCCCGGTCTCGCGGGGCGCACGCTCGGCTCGGTCGTCTCGACCGCGACGGCCGGCCCGCTCCGCCACGGCTTCGGGCCCATCAAGGACCATCTGCTCGGCGTCACGTTCGTGACCGGCGACGGCCGGATGGTGCAAAGCGGTGGGCGCGTCATGAAGAACGTCGCGGGCTACGATCTCACGCGGCTGCAGGCCGGGGGCTTCGGCGCCTTCGGTGTGATCGTCCTGGTGCACCTGCGCTTGCGCACGCTCCCCCGCGCCGACGTCACCTACCTGCTGGAAGGCGCGCGCGAAGACCTGACGCAGGTCGGCGAGGATGTGGCGGCCGCGGGACTGACACCGGCCGCCTTGGAGCTGGTGTCACCCGCGCTCGCGCGGCGCGAGCGCTGGGTGCTGGGCGTCCGGCTCGCGGGGTCACCCGCGCTGGTGGCGGCGGATGAAGCAGGCCTCGGCGCGGCGAGCGGCGGCGGGCGCTTCACGCCGCTGCGCGCCGAAGAGGCGCACGCCTTTTGGATGCGCCTGGCGGAAGGGTTCGCGGTCCGGCCTGTGACGTTCCGCATCGCCGGTGTGCCCACCGCCAGCGACGAGCTGCTCGATCTGCTGCAACACCAGCTGGGAGACGAGTGGATCTCCGCATCGCCGGCCGCGGGCGCGATCCGCTGGACCGGCGAGGCGACCATCGATCGCCTGCAGCGGCTGCGCCGCACCCTCGCGGGGCTCGAGGTCCCGCTGACGCTCGAGCGTGCGCCGTGGCCCTTGCGTGGCGCCGTCGGCCACTTCGGAGCGTACCGGGAGGGTGTGGGCCCGCTCGTCGCCGGCCTGCGCCGCACGTTCGATCCCGGGGGTGCTCTCGTCGTCGCCACAGAAGGCTCATGACGCGAGGAGGATTCGAGGGGCTGGACGCGTGCGTGCACTGCGGATTTTGCCTTCAAGCTTGTCCGACTTTCCTAGCCACCGGAGATGAGTCCGACTCACCACGAGGCCGCATCGAGCTGATGCGGGGACTCGAGCGCGGCGATATCGCCGCGACGGACCCTGCCCTCATCTATCATCTCGACCGCTGCCTGGGCTGCCGCGGCTGCGAGCCCGTCTGCCCGTCGGGCGTGCAGTACGGCCACGGCCTCGAAGCGGCACGCTCCCGCATCACCGCTGAACGCGGCGTCTCTCGGCTGGCCCGCGTGGCCCTGTGGACGCTGACGACGCCTGGTGTCAGCGGTGTCGTTTACTGGTTTTCGCGTGTGCTGAGAGCGACGGGATTGCCGCGCCTGTTCGCGGGCTGGGGACGGCTGGGGTTCGCCATGGGAATGCTGGCTGCAACAAGGGCGGCGCAGGGCGGTGGAGGGCGGCGGAGGGCGGCAAAAGCCCGCCAAGTTGCCCCTGCCGCCCTTCGCCGCCCTTCGCCGCCCCTCGCCGCCCTTTTATTCCGAGGCTGCGTCATGCAAGGCCTCTTCTCCCACGTCCACGACGCTACCGTGCGCACCTTGAGCGTGAACGGCTACGACACCCGCGAAGTCAGTGGCCAGGTATGCTGCGGTGCGCTGCACGAACATGCCGGCCTGGCCGATGAAGCGCGCGCGTTGGCCCGGACCAATGTCGAGGCATTCGGCGATGGCGATGAAGCGATCGTCGTGAACAGCGCCGGCTGCGGAGCCTTGATGAAGGCATACGGGCGGCTGCTGGGTGATGAACGCAGCGAACGGTTCGCTGCGCGCGTCAAGGATGTGACGGAGTTGTTAGCGGGCCCCTCCTCCCCCGTGCCGGGCGCGCCGCTCGATCTGCACGTCGCCTACGATCCGCCCTGCCATCTGCTGCACGCGCAGGGTATCGCCGTCCAACCGCTCAAGCTGTTTGCGGCGATCCCGCTGCTCGAGCTCGTGCCGGTGCCGGGGGCCGCCGAGTGCTGCGGCAGCGCCGGGCTGTTCACGCTGCTCGAGCCCGAAATGTCGCGCGCCGTCCTCAGCGCCAAGCTCGAGCGCCTGCGCGAGGCGGCGCCGCAGGTCGTCGCGACGGGGAATCCCGGCTGCCTGATGCAGATCGGCGCGGGATTGGCGGCGGCCGGCATCCGCGCGCGAGTCCGCCATCCCGTCGAGCTGCTCGACGACGCCTACCGCGCCGCCGGGCGCTACGAATGACCGGCGGCGCGCGCCGCGTGACGACGCCCGACGGCGTGGAGCTCGCGCTGCACCGTTTGCGCGCCTTTCGTGACGGGCGCCCCGCGGTCCTGCTCGTGCACGGCGCCTTCACGAACCATCGCTTCTGGCTGCGTTCTTCCGACGGCACCGCGGCGGGCGGAATGGCGCACTTTCTCAGCGCCGCGGGACTGGACGTCTGGCTCGCCGATCTGCGCCACCACGGCGAGAGCGCGCGCGAACCGCGGCGCGGTGCCTGGACGTTCGAGGACTGGGTGCTGCACGACACGCCAACCCTCGTCGCGCGCGTGCGCGAAGAGACGGACGGCGCGCCGCTGGCCTGGCTGGGGCATTCGGCCGGCGGCGCCGCGGGACTGTGCTGGCTCGCGCGCGTGGCCGCCGCGGCGCCGATTCGCGGCATCGTGACGCTGGGCACCCCCGGTCCGCGGCGCCTCGGCCCGGTGCGGCGCACGCTCGCCGCAGCGACGATGGCGGTGTCGCGGCTGTTGGGCCGATTCCCGGCGCGCTACCTGCGTTTCGGGAACGAGGATGAGGCAGCGGAGATCATCGCGGAATGGATGGAGTGGAATGTGCGTGGCAGATGGCTTGGGACCGACGGCTTCGACTACTTCGCCGGCCTTGCGGCGCTGAGCACACCGTACCTCGGCGTGGCCGGCGGGTCCGACTGGATCTTTGCGCCACCCAAGGCATGCCAACAGGTGGTGGAGCGCGTCGGCGCTGCACGCAAGAACCTCGCGATTGCGCCCGGGTTATCGCACCGCGGATTGGTCTTGAGCGAGCAGGCGCGGACAGCGTGCTGGCCGAACATCGTATCATGGCTCCACGAGACGTTGTGACCGAAGCCGTCCTGTTCGACTTCAACGGCGTGCTGGTGGACGATGAGTCGCAGCACTGTGAGGCGCTACAGCGCGTGCTCGCGGACGAACGGATCACCCTGACACGCGACCAGTACTACGCCCAGTATCTGGGGCTGGACGACCGCACCGGCTTTGTCGAAGCCTATCGTCGCGCCCAGCGAACGCTCACGACGCAGTTGCTGAAGCACCTGGTGACGAAGAAGTCACGCCTCTATCTCGAGCTCGTGGCGACGTCGCTGCGCCTGGTCGAAGGCGCGCCCGAATTCGTGCGCGACGCGGCGCAACGATTCCGCTTGGGGCTGGTCTCCGGCGCGCTGCGCCGCGAGATCGATCACGTCCTGAGTAAAACGGGACTCGCCGACCGCTTCGAGATCATCATCGCGGCGGACGACGTGCCCCGCTGCAAGCCGGATCCCGCCGCGTACGTCGCGGCGCACCAGGCCTTCACGGCGCGTCTCCCGATTGCCGTGGACGACTGTGTGGTCATCGAAGACTCGTTGCCCGGACTCCAGGCGGCGCGGGGCGCCGGGATGGCGTGCGTCATGTTGACGACCAATCACCCGGCCCGCACGCTGGAGGGACGCGGCGCTGCGCTGGTCTGGGATTCGTTCGCGGGACACAGCGCCAGCGAGCTGGCCGACCTATGAGCGACGTCTTTCCCAGCGCGCCGAGCGCCACCGTCACTCGCCTCGAGCGGGATGCGGTGCCGGCGGAGATCGTGGATCGCCTGCGCGCTGGCGCGATCGTGGCGCCCGCCGACGTCGGGACCATCGAGCTCGAGGGACCTGGCCAGGGGGCGATCACCTGCTTTCAGGGCCTGCTCACCAGCGACATCGAGAAACCGGGCGATGGCGCGTTCGTGTACGGCGCCCTGCTCACACCCAAAGGGATGATCGTGGTGGATGGCTGGGCCGCCCGCCTGGGACCGCGCGTGCGGTTCACCGTCCCCGCGGAGGGTCGTGAGCGCGCCATGCTGACCCTGCAGCGCTCAGTGCCGCCGCGCCTCGCCCGCTCCGCCGATCGTACGGACGACGTCGCGGTGCTGCGCGTCGCGGGCGCCCACGCCGTGGCGGTGATGGGCGCGGCCGGTTTCCCGATCCCGCCCGCGCCGAATCATGCCATCGCCGGATCGGTTGGAGGTGTGGCGATCGAAGTCGCACGCACGAGTGATGTGGCGCCGCCCCCCTTCGTCTTCCAGCTCTCGCTGGCGGCCGACCAGCGCGAAGCCGTGGAGGGACGGCTGGTTGCTGCCGGCGCTTACGCCGCCACGCCCGCGGCGCTCGAGCTGGCGCGCATCCTCGCCGGGTGGCCACGGCTCAGCTCGGAAGTCGACGAGAAGACGATCCCGCAGGAAGTGCGCTTCGATGACATCGGGGGTGTGTCGTACACAAAAGGCTGCTACACGGGCCAGGAAACCGTGAGCCGGCTGCACTTCCGGGGGCACGCCAATCGCCATCTACGCGGTCTGGCTTTCGAGACCGATCCCCCCGCCGCACCAGCTTCGGGGTGGAGCGCGGTCACCTACGAAGAGCATGACGTGGGGCGTGTCACCAGCATCGCCTGGTTGCCCGACGGCGGCGGCTCGGTGCTGGGCCGCTGGATCGGCCTCGCGATCGTGCGGCGCGAGGTGCCGCTCGGCGCCACGGTCCGGGCAGCCGGCCGCGAGGCCCGCGTGGTGTCACTGCCCTTCGACGCTCCGCGCGTCACCCCGGCGTGACGGTTCTGGTCACAGGCGCCGCCGGCCTCGTCGGCACGCACGTGCTCGACGCGTTACGGGCCCGCGGCGAGCAGCCGCGGGCGCTGGTGCGCGACCGTTCGCAGGCGGTCGTCGCAGCCTTCGGCGCCGAAGCGGTCGGCGGCGACGTCACCGACGCGAACGCCTGGGAGCGAGCGTCTCGAGGCGTGGACGCGATCATTCACTCGGCTGCGCTCGTCGCCTCTCACGACTCCTTGGACGAGTTCACGCGCGTCAACGTCGGCGGCACGCGGCTCGCGATCGAAGCCGCGCGGCGGACCGGCGCGCGACTCATTCACGTCTCGACGGTCGCGGTGTACGGCCGGGCGGCGGTGTATGCGGCGGGTGAGCAGGGAGGAAGCGTCAGCGAGGACTATCCGTTGCAGCCGCTTCCCGCCGCCGACTACTACGCCCGCAGCAAGCGCGCGGCCGAGCAGTTGGTACAAGACGAGGCCGCGCGCGGCGGCCTGTCCGCCGTCGCGATCCGGCCCAACGTGATTTACGGGGAGCGCGACCTGCTGTTCACCCGGCGCCTCATCGCGAATCTCCGGCGCGGATTTCTGCCGCAGATCGGGCCCGGGACGAATCACCTGTCGTGCGTCTACGCCGGCAACGTCGCGTCGGCGATTCTCGCGGCGCTCGACGCGCCGGCCAAACCGGGATTCCGGGCCTACAATGTCACCCGCGACGCGCCGCCACCGCTCACACAGCGTGAGTTCTTCGCGGCCTTCGCCGAATCGTTGGGGCTGCGACCGCTGCGCCTACCGGTGCCGGTGCCGTTGATCCAGATCGGGGTAGCAGTGTGGAGCGCGCTGATGCGCCTGATACTGCCGGGTCGTTATACCGCGCTGGGCAACTCGGCGATGTCGTTCATTCTGGGAGAGAACCCATACTCGGTCGAGCGCATCCACCGCGAGCTGGGCTGGAGGCCGCCGTTCGACACTCGCACCGCCATCGCGCGGTCGGTGACGGAAACAAAAAGCCCGGGCGGCGCCCGGGCTTGATTCCCTGCTACAGCAGCGCGTCGCTACGGGCGACGCGTCGTGCGACGAGCCGGTGCCGGCGCGGGCGGCGGCGTCGGCGCATGTGCCTTCATCGTGTCGGCCGCCATACGGTGTGTCGTGTCAGCCGGCGCCATCATCTTCATCGAGTCCGCCATTTTCATCGAGTCAGCAGGCGGGGTGGCGGTATTGCTTTGCGCCGCCTTCTTGCACGCCCCTGCAGCCATGAC
>QHUE01000187.1 GCA_003221825.1 Gemmatimonadota bacterium | reverse complement strand
AGAATACCACCGTTTGGATGGAATGTGGCCGCGAATTGACCGCCACTGATGTGGCGCCGACGACGACGTTGTAGTCTCCCCCCTTGGCCGTCGGGTTCATGACGACCACGACGACCGTTCCGTCCGGGTTCACGAACGCGGTGGTGAGGAGCATGCTGCGGCTCGGCGCCGCCAGAATCCGTCTGGCGCCGGGGCGGATGAATTTCGAGAAGTGGCCGATGTAGTAGTAGGAGTTCGTGTAGATCAGTGCGCCGGTGCGGGTATCCGCATGAATCGGGGCCATACAGAAGTTCCCGACATGGTTGGGACCGCCGCGCTCATCCAGCAGAATATTCCAGTCCGTCCACCCCTCGGCCCCAGAATTGAAATCGTTGATCATGGACCGGCCGTACGCCTCGCCGAGGCTCCAGCGGCCGTACGCCGTGGAGTCGAAGTTCGCCGGCGTCCCTTCCGTGAAGAGCAGGTGTTTGCGGGGGTAGAGACGATTCACCAGCGCCACGTTGTTGTACATCTGCGTCCCGCCCGACCAGTCTTCATACCAGTGAAATCCGACGCCCCACGCGTAGCGCGCCGCCGCCGAATCGTCGAAGATCGCCAGCGCCCGCTGGATGATGAGGTCCCGGTTATGGTCCCAGACGATGATGTTGACGTCGCGCAATCCCTGCCCCCATATCGCCGGACCGAGGTGGTTCTTGAGAAAGTCCCGCTCATCCGCCGCCTGGTAGATGCATGATTCCCACGTCTGCGTGGCCATCGGCTCGTTCTGAATCGTGATGCCCCACACCGGCACGCCTGCTTGCCGGTAGTGCTCGATGAACTTCGTGTAATAGCGCGCCCAGGCATGCGCGTACTCGGGGCGCAGGTGGCCGCCGTGCAGCATGTCGTTGTTGTCCTTCATGAACGCGGGCGGGCTCCAGGGACTGGCAAACAGCTTGAGCCGGTTGCCGCTCGCCGCCATCGCGCGCTTGATCAGGGGGATCTTGTAGCGCAGGTCGTGTGCGATGGAGAAGGAAGTCAGCGCCGAGTCGCCTTCCGTCACGTAGGTGTACATGTCGCTCGAGAAGTCGCAGCTGTTGATGTCGGCCTGAACATCACGGTGTCGGTGGCCGTCAACCGGTAGCTGGTGCTCTCGGCCGTGGTATAGACGATGGCCCGTCTTGTGGCGGGGGCCTGAGCCAGGATGATTAGGGTGAGAAGCAGCACGTTAAGCCTCGAGTTTTGAAAAGCGCCACGCACCGAAGAGCACGAACAGGACCCCCACCGCCAGGAGCACGGCAACGTCCAAGGCGACGCCGAAATGCGCTCTCCCGATCAGCACGCCGCGCACGCCGTCGACGCCGTACGTGAGCGGATCGACGCGCGTGAACGCCGCGAGGACTTTGGGAAGCCCCTCGAGCGGGTAAATCGCGCCGGAGAGAAAGAAGAGCGGCATCACGAGGAAGTTCATCACCATCTGGAATCCCTGCATCTCCTTGATGCTCGACCCGATCGCGGTCGCCAGCGCCGAGAAGATCACGGCGATCAGCGCGATCACCAGAAACGCGAGCGGCACCGCGAGGAGACTCGCCGGGCGGAACCCCGCGATGAGCGTCACCGCGAAAATCAGCGCGCCCTGCAGCACCGCCACGGTGGCGCCGCCGAGCGTGCGGCCGACCATGATCAGGAGGCGCGGCACCGGGGCGACGAGCGTCTCCTTCAGGAATCCGAACTGGCGGTCCCACAGCATGGCGATCCCGGAGAACATGGCGGTGAACAGCACCGTCATGCCGATCACGCCGGGCGCCATGAACTGGAGGTACTTGCCCTCGCCGGCGCGCTGGAATACGGGGCCCAGCCCGAAGCCGAGCACGCCCAGGTACATGAGCGGCGAGCCGAGGGACGCAACGATCTGGACGCGCGAGCGCAGGTACTTCTTCACCTCCCGCAGCCAGAGGACGTAGATGACGCTCATGCGGCTAGCGCCTCCATACGCGGGACACCTGCCGCATCTGGTCCGCGGCGGTGGCGCTCTCGTCGCGAATCGTGGTACCGGTGAGCTTGAGGAAGGCCGCTTCGAGCGAATCGGTGCCGGTCTGCTGTTTGAGCTCCGCCGACGAGCCGGTGGCGACGATGCGCCCGTGGTCGATCACCGCGATGCGATCGGCCACGCGGTCGGCTTCGTCCATGTAGTGGGTCGTGAGAAATACGGTGACCCCTTCGGCCTTATTGAGGTTGCGCACGAGGGTCCACATCTGATTGCGGCTCTGCGGATCGAGGCCGAGCGTCGGCTCGTCGAGGAACAACACCTTGGGGGTGTGCAGCAGCCCGCGCGCGATCTCGAGGCGGCGTTTCATCCCGCCCGAGAATGTCTTCACCAGATCCGCGCGCCGGTCCCATAGCTCGAACATCGTGAGCAGGGTCTCGGACCGTTCCCGCCGGATCTGGCGCGGCACATGGTACAGGACGCCGTGGATATCCATGTTTTCCCACGCCGTGAGCTCGCTGTCGAGACTCGGATCCTGGAACACGACGCCGAAGCGCCGCCGCACCTCCGTCTGATGTTTTGTTGGATCCAGCCCGTCGAGCTCGAGCGCGCCGCTCGTGGGGTGGAGCAGCGTCGTGAGCATCTTGATGGTGGTGGTCTTGCCGGCGCCGTTCGGGCCGAGAAACGCGAAGATCTCAGCGGCTCGGACGTCGAAGGAGACGTCGTTGACCGCCGTCACCTTCCCGAACGACTTGACGACGTGCTGGACCCGAATGATGGGATGCGCGCTCACGATCTCGGCGCCGCAGGCTTGGCGGCGTAGATGAACTCGTAGTAATCGCGCATCGTCAGCCGGGCCGCCGCCTCCTCGTCCACGATCACGACCGCGTCCCGGTGCAGCTGCAGCGCGCTGGCCGTGACCATGCTGGTCACCGGCCCCTCGACCGCCTGCGCGATCGCCTTCGCTTTCGTCTTGCCACTCGCCACGAGGATCAGCTGGCGCGCCTCGAGAATCGTGCCGACCCCCATCGTGATCGCATACACCGGCACGTCCTCGCGGCGCTCGAAGAATCGCGCATTGTCGTCGATCGTCTGCTTGGACAGCGTCTTGAGCCGCGTGCGCGAGCTCAGGGAGCTCGTCGGCTCGTTGAACCCGATGTGCCCGTCGGTGCCGATGCCGAGGATCTGCAGGTCGATGCCCCCGCACTCCGTGATGCGCTTTTCATACCATTCGCAGAAGGCGGGATAATTGCTGGTGGTGCCGGACGGAATGTTGATGTTGTGCGCCGGGATGTTCACGTGCCGGAAAAAGTGCTCGTGCATGAAGTAGTGATAGCTCTGCGGGTGATTCCCGGGCAGGCCGACGTATTCGTCGAGGTTGAACGTCGTGACGCGCGAGAAGTCGAGCTGCTCCTTCTCGTGCAGCCGCACCAGCTCCTGATAGAGCCCCAGGGGTGTGGATCCCGTCGCCATGCCGAGCACGGCGTTCGGCTTGGTGTTGAGCAATTCGGCGACGATCTGCGCCGCCACCTTGCTCATCTGCGCGTAGTCTCGCTGAACGATGACTTCCATCAGCCGGCGAGAGAGATCTCAACCACCCGTGGCCCGGGTCTTGACGAGGATGACTCCCGCTTCGTGGCCCATCCCGTACCGGGCCGCCCCTTGAATACCGTCGATATGCCGAATCACCTCGACGCTGGGGATGCGAATCGTGCGGAGCATCTCGACGCCGCCCAGGTGGTTGTCATCGACATAGACCTGAACAGCGCCCGTCGGTCCGCGGAGACTGAACCAATTGGGTCGCAACGCCGCGATCGCCTCGTACACCGAGTAGAAGGGACGCTGGCTGAGCTCCTCCGCGGTGAGCGTATTGTAATCCGCCGCCGGCCCACCGCCTCGCTGCGCGCGATGACTGCAGGCCGACCCCGCCACCAGGATGGCCGCCCAGGCTACCGCCCAACGCATGCGTGTCATGGTGCACCGGTATACCGTCAGGCTGCCACCGCCGCAAGAGGGTCGGCGGGGTGCTGCCGGGCAGGCCGGCGGGCGCGCCGGCCTGCCCGTTTCCGCTACATGCGGTGCTGTGCCGTGGGCGGCAGCAGGCCGTTGAGGCGCAGGTAATTCGCCTCCTGGCTGTAATGATCCGCCCAGTCGCCGACCGTGATCAGCACCGCCATCGCCCGCGTCATGTTCATGCCGAACATCGAGACCGGTTCGGCCAGCTTCGAGTCGTCCATTTTCGCAAAGGCTTGCTCACAAAACGCGAAGGTCTCTTTAAGCCGTGCGACGAGCTGCTCCTTGGTCGCGGTGGTGTCTACCTTCGCGCGCTGCGGGACCTCGATGCCGGCACTCTTGCCGCAGAGGACGTCGTTCCCTTCGTTGGCGAGGTGCACCTGGATCGCCGCGAAGCTCATCTGCGCCGGTGTGGGACGATAGTTGTACTTGTCCGCCGGCATGGCCTCGGCGGCGGCGATCAGGTTGCGAGCGGAGCGCTGCTGCACCGCACGCAGCGCGTCGGTGACGGGACTCGTCGAAGGGGCGGGGGCAGCGGCCGTGGCGGCCGTCGCCTGCGCGACGAGCGCCCCGGGCAGAACGGCGATCGTGAGTATGAGGGCGTAGGCTCGGGACTGCATCGTACGGCTCCAGTTTTGAGGAGGCGTGGATTTTGTCCAAATTGCGCGGGCGGCGCTAGGCGGCCCCCTCGCGGACGCGCGCGAACCATCACAGAATTGCTGGCACACAAACAAAAACCTGACATGCGCGAGGGGCCCATCATGATCAATCGCCGAGTCTTCCTCCAGGACACAACAACCGCTGCTGCCGCGCTCGCCCTCCCGTCTCACATTTGGACGCAACAGTCCGATCTCGCCCCCATCTACGCCCAGATCACCCAGCGCCACGACGAGGCGGTGCAACGGCTCCAGGCGTGGATGCGCCAGCCGTCGATCGCCGCCGAAACCCTAGGTATGAACGAAGGCTGCGAGCTGACGATGCGGATGCTGCGCGAGGCGGGCTTCCAGCAGGTCACGAGGGTCCCGAGCGACGGCCAGCCGGGCATCTTCGCGACGCTCGACGCGGGCGCGCCCAAAACGCTCGGCCTGTACTTCATGTACGACGTTAAACAGGTCGATCCCGCAGAATGGTCCTCGCCGCCGTGGGACGCCGCACTCGTGGACAAAGCCGGCCTGGGCAAGGTCGTGATGGGGCGCGGTGCGGTGAACCAGAAGGGCCCCGAGGCCACGTTCCTCGCCGCCCTGCATGCCATCAGGGGCGCGGGCCGCAAGCTCCCGGTCAATCTCGTGCTCGTCGCCGAGGGCGAAGAGGAGATCGGGTCGCCGCATTTCCCGCAGATCGTCCGCCGGCCCGAGGTGCTCGCGGCCTTGCAGCGGTGCGCCGGCATCTTCATGCCGACGGCCGCGCAGGGGCTCGACGGCCAGGTCACCATCACGCTGGGCGCCAAGGGCGTAATCGAGTGCGAGCTGGTGTCGAGCGGCGAGCGCTGGGGCCGCGGGCCGCGCGCCGACATTCATTCGAGCAATAAAGCCAGAGTCGACAGCCCCGCCTGGCACCTCGTGGAGGCACTCGCGACGCTGGTATCGCCCGACGGCAACGATCCCGCGATCGACAATTTCGCCGATAAGGCTCGGCCGCTCGCTGCGGACGAAAAGGCCATGATCGCGGCCGCGGCCGCGCGGCTCGATGAAGCCGCGGCGAAGCAGCAGCTCGGCGTGCAGCGGTGGACGCACGACGCGAGCTGGACGGAGGCGCTCGAGATGCTGATGTCCCGTCCCACCGTCAACATCGAGGGACTGGTCGGCGGCTACACGGGGCCCGGCGGCAAGACGATTCTGCCGCATCGGGCGGTGGCGAAGCTCGACCTGCGGCTGGTGCCGGACATGACCGCCGCCGACGCGCTCGCGGCGCTCAAGGCGCACCTCGCCAAGCGCGGGTTTGGAGACATCGAGGTCAACATGACGGGCGGCTACGATCCCACCAGCACGGCGCGCGACGCGATGGTGATCCGGGCGCAGGAGGCCGTGTACCGGCGCTCGCGCATCGAGCCGATTCTGCTGCCGCGCAACGCGGGCTCCTGGCCCGGCTACGTCTTCACCGGTGAGCCGTTGAAGCTGGCCGCGGGCCACTTCGGGCTGGGCCATGGGAGCGGGGCGCACGCGCCGGACGAGTACTACGTCATCGAGCCGACGAATCCGAAGGTGCAGGGGATCGACGGCGCGGTGCGATCGTACGTCGAGTACCTGTACGAAGTGGCGCGATCGCGCTGAGGGGGCACCATGCCATTCACCGCCGCGTCGCTGCGCTTTCTCCGCGACCTCGCCCGCAACAACAAGAAACCGTGGTTCGAGGCGCACCGGGACGAGTACGAGGCCGACGTCCGCGCGCCGATGCGCGCGCTCATCGAAGAGATGGACGTTCGCTTCGCGCGCTTTGCACCCGAGCTGACGGGGGACCCGAAGCGGTCGATGTTCCGGATCAACCGCGACATCCGCTTCTCGAAGGACAAGTCGCCGTACAAGACGCATGCGGCGTGCTGGTTCCGGCACAGCGCGGCGGACCATCGGGTGGGCGGCGACGCCGAGGCGGGCAGCGCCGGTCTGTATTTTCATCTTCAGCCCAGGAAGTCGTTCGTGGGGGCGGGGATCTGGATGCCGCCGCGGCCGGCGCTGGACAAGATCCGCGACGCGATCGCCGACGATCCTAAGGCGTTCGGGCGGATCATTGAAAGTGCCGCGGCGCGCCGCCGGTTCGGTGGTCTCGATGACGAAGCGATGCTCAAGCGGATGCCGCGGGGGTTCAGCGAGGACCATCCGGCGGCGCGGTGGCTCCGCTATCAATCCTTTACGATCGGGCGGCAGCTCAGCGACCGGCAAGTCCTGTCGCCGCGCCTGGCGGACGGCCTCGAGAAAGACTTCCGGCTCATGCTGCCGCTCGTGCGCTGGCTGAACGGGGCGCTGGGGTTGCGGCCTGCGTCGCGGCCCTCGATCGGATTGCGGTGTGATGCACGAAGCAGTCCTTCTCGCCGTTTTCGGGCGTGATGAAACCGAACCCCTTCGCGTCGTTGAACCACTTCACGGTACCGGTGATACGTGCCATCTGATGAAACTCCTGTGCTAAAAGCTGTTCCCGGCGTCGCGCGTCGTCACCATGCGGTGCGCCGCGACCTGTGTTTCCGGCGCCGGTGAGCGAGGCCAAAAGAAGAAGGACCTGAGACGCTGTCCCAGGTCCTCACTCGGTCTGGCTTGTTCGCTCGGCAGGAACGATTGCCACATGGCCGGGAAAAGTCAAGTCTAGGCTCTCCACCCATGCCGCCGCGCGACGTCGCGTAGCGTCCTCCAGTAGGCACGTGCCCCGAGACTCGGCGCGGTGGCCGTCACGATGTCGGTCGGGGAGATTGGGCAAAACTTGCCGATGACGTCCGAGACGGTGTAGACGGGCCCGCGTGTCGGATCAGGCTGCGTGAAATCCAACTCATCAGCCACGTTCTTGGCCGTTGCATCGCGCACGGTGAGCGGGTCCAGTCCCCACCGCCACTCGATCATGCGGAGCACGGATGTGTGGTCGTACTGCGCGTGCGACGTCTGCCCGCGGCGCGCGAATGGTGAGATCAGCAACGTGGGCGTGCGAAAGCCGAGCCGGCCATCCGCGTCGCCGGCCGCGAGGTCGGCCGGCGGAATGGGCGCCGTGGGCGGTGCGACGTGGTCGAAGAATCCGCCCCACTCATCGAAGTTGATTACGAGCACCGTCCGGCCCCACGCGGGGCTGCTCGTCACCGCTGCGTAGATGCGGTTCATCATCGCTTCGCCCGCGCGGACGTCACTATACGGATGGTCATCGGCTCCTGTCCCGGTCAACTCCTGGAGGAAACTCCCGTCGACGAATGCGACGTGCGGGAGCGTCCCGGCCGCGCAGTCAGTGTAGAAGGCGCTGATCGGGCGGCCGATCGGCACGTACTTGCTGCCCCACAAACCGAGGAACGGGACATCTGTGAAGTAGTAGCGACCGTCCAGTCCCCGCGCGGCGAGGCGGTCCCAGATCGTGGGGAGCTGCGACAATTGCGGCGTGTTGGCGATCCGATCCGTCTGTGCCGCGTGTTGGTAAATGCGATTGGGGAACGTCGGTCCGAGGATCGCGCAGAAGTACCGGTCAAAGGACGTCCAATCGAAGACCGCGTGACCGAGGAAACCGAGATCCTCCTGGCGGTAGTAACCGATCGAGAACACGTCATTGACGCGCAGCCACCCGTCGCACGCTCCGCCGTCGTATTCCACCCGTCCACCGGCGTAGGAGTGATCGGGATCCTTATAGCCACAGCCCTGGAAGTCGGG
>QHUE01000186.1 GCA_003221825.1 Gemmatimonadota bacterium | reverse complement strand
GCGGGCGCACTACGACTGGATGGGGTACGTCGGCAACTTCATCGCGATGTCGGCGCTGATCGTGCTGCCCTTCGCCGGCTACTGGCTGGGCCGTGAGATCTACCAGTATGACCAGTCGTTAGGCATCACCATGATGGGCGGCTTCATGAGCTGGCTCTGGGTGATCCAGGCCTTCCTCATCGCGGTGCTGTTCCTCGCCGGCAATTACTACCTCTGGGTCGGGATGGGGCGGATTCCCGGCGCCGAACGCTTCCGCCCATACACCAAATGGCTGCTCGTCGTGCTGGTGCTCGGCGCGCTGGTCTGGGGAACGCCGCACACTATGATCGCCGATTCGCGCGAGCTCGCGGCGATGGGCGGCTCACACCACCCGCTGCTCGGCGCGCTCGGCGTCATGAGCGCCAAGAACACCGCCGTCAACCTGATGATTCTGTCGACGTTCCTCTCCTTCCTGCTGTATCGCCGGGCCAATATCCGGCAAGTGGTGCCGTGGGCGCAGACCGGCACGCGCATCCAGGCGGGGATGTTCGTGATCGCCGCCGCCATCGTGCTGTTCTTCGGGATTCGCGGCTACTTTGTGGAAGCCATCGTCCGCATCGGATACTCAGTGTATCAGGTGGGTGCCGTGCTCGCCTGCATCATCTTCGTCACCGTCATCGACGTGCTCATGGCCCGCGGCGCGCAGTCGCTCGGCGCGATCCAGTGGGGCAAGATGCCGCCGCGCTCGCAGTACGCGCTCTTCATCCTCGCCGTGACGTTCACGTGGCTGATGGGTCTGATGGGATTCGCCCGCAGCGGCATCCGCCAGCATTGGCACGTGTATGGAGTCATGCAGGACATGACGCCCTACGCCGCAACGCCCGCTTTGGGCTACGCGGCGATCATGATCAGTACCTGCGTGCTCATCTTCCTGTCGCTGGTCGGCTTCATCTTCTGGCTCGGCGGGCTGGCCGAGAAATCGACGTTCGTGCCGTCGACCGTGGAGGCGCCGCATGTGGGCCATTAATCTCCGCATCATCGGCGTCGTGCTCGGCACACTCGCACTGTATACGCTGATCGCGAACAAGATCCCGCAGGTCCAGTCGGAAGTGCCGCACGCCTTGACCCTCGGCGCGAATGTGACGCCCGAGCAGCTCACGAGCGCCGGCGACCAGCTCTATCACGGCGCGGGCGGCTGCACCGCCTGTCACGGCCTCGGCACGCGCGCCCCGAACCTGTTGACGGACGAAAAAGGGCAGGGCCCGGTCGGCGCGCGCTGCGGCAAACGGGAAGCGGGCAAGGACTGCAAGGCGTATCTCTACGAGTCGCTCACCAGCCCGCGTGCCTACGTCGTGGCGGGTTATGAGCCGATCATGCCGGAGATGGGCCGGATCTTGTCACCGCAGCAGATCTGGGCGCTGGTGGCGTTCCTCGAGTCGAACGGCGGGACGGTCGACGTGACGGCGTCAGACATCCCTGCCGCCTCTGCCGCCGGTGGGCCAGGGGCGCCAGGGGCGGCAACGGCGGCAGGGATCGCTGGCGGTAGTACCGATCCGATGACCATGGTTCGCGGCGCCGGCTGCACCGGCTGTCACAAGATCAATGGCGAAGGCGGCGCGATTGGACCGGATCTCACGCACGTCGGCTCGCGGCTGTCGGCAAACCTGATCCGCGAGTCCATCTTGCTCCCCGACGCGAAGACGGCGAAGGGATATGAGAAGTTCAAAGGCGTCATGCCGAAGACGTTCGGTCATCAGTTCACCGCCGAGCAGCTGGAGGCGTTGGTGCAGTTCCTGGCGGGGCACAAGTGAGAGCCTACCTCAAGCACCCGTTCTGGCAGGCGGTCCTGCTGCTCGTGCTCGCCTATCTCGTCATCGTCTTCGTCATCCCCGTGCTGCCCGGCAGCGCAATGGTGCCGAAGAGCGTCGTGCTGCAGTACATGGCGACAGTGCTCGTCGGGATCCTGATCTGGGTGAGCGATGACGAAGCGCGCTGGACACTGTTCAAGGAGCCGCTGCACGAGGTGCTCATCCAGCCGCGTCTCAAGGCCGTGCGTACGGCCTTGCTCGCCGTCGTGACCCTGATGGTCGGCTGCCTCACCTACAGTCAGGTCAAGGCCAGCGTCGCCGCGCCACCCAACCTGCGGTCGATCCATCCGGCTCCACCGTCGCAGATCACATTCCGCGGCAAGACGATCGCCCTGGTGGGACTCGAGAATCCGCTGCGCCGCTCTGGTGACATGGCGGCGCACCTCGCCGAGGGCCGTCGCATCTACTATCAGAACTGCGTGCCCTGTCACGGCGATCATCTGGACGGCCAGGGCCACTTCGCCTCGGGATTCAATCCCCTGCCCGCCAACTTCCAGGACAACGGCACCATCGCGCAGCTGACGGAGAGCTTCGTGTTCTGGCGCGTGGCGAAGGGCGGGCCGGGGTTGCCGCGCGAAGGCACGCCGTGGAATTCGGCGATGCCGGCGTGGGAAGAGTTCTTGACGGAAGATGAGATCTGGTCGGTGGTGCTCTTCCTCTACGATCAGACGGGCTGGAAGCCGAGGACCTGGGAAGTGAGCGCGGAGGGGAGCAAGTGATCTACCCACTTCTGCTCCTGGCCGTGGTGGCGACGCAGGATACATCCGCGGGAAAACAGGTCTACACGAAGTGGTGTGCCGGTTGCCACGGCGTGGACGGCAAGGGCGACGGCGAGGGTGCCCGCCACATGATCCCGCCGCCGCGTGACTTCACGGGCAACGCCCTGTATCAAATACGTTCGACGCCGAGCGGCCAGCTTCCCACCGACGCCGATCTGCTGCGCTCTATAGATGAAGGGCTGCCCGGGACGGCGATGCCCGCGTGGAAGACTCGGCTCTCCGATCGGCAGCGGCGGGACGTGCTGGCGTACATCAAGACGTTTAGCCCGTACTTCGCCGACACGACGCAGCGGCCTCAACCGGTTGTCTTCGGGAGTGCGCCCGGAGGCGGCAGCGTCGCCGACGCGTTGCGCGTCGGCCGCCAGTTCTACGACTCGATCGGGTGCCGCAAGTGCCACGGCGATCTGGGGCGGGGCGACGGGCCGTCGGCTCCGACGCTCAAGGACGACGCGGGCCATCCGATCTTCGCCGCCGATCTGCACGAGAACTGGCGCTTCAACGGCGGCGGCACCGCGGAGGACATTTACCACCGACTGCGCACCGGTCTCGATGGCACACCGATGCCGTCATTCAGCGATCTGATCGAGCAGAAATTCCTCACCGACGAGCAGCTGTGGCGCGTCGCGCAGTATGTGCGCAGCCTCTCGCCGAAGGAGCCGCCCGCGGTCCGCGACGTGATCCACGCGCCGCTCGTGACGAAAGCCCTGCCGCACGCGCCGGACGATTCGGCCTGGACGTCGGTCGACGGATACTGGTTCCCGCTCGTGGGCCAGGTCATCCGCAAGGAACGGTGGTTCGCGCCGGCCGTCACCGGCGTCTGGGTCAAAGCCGTCCATACAGCCGACTCGATCGCCCTCCGCGTGGTGTGGGACGACCGATCGCAAAGTCCCGACACCGCCTGGCTGGCACATGTTGGCCGCGTGCTCAACACGCTCGACAGCGATGACTCGACCCGCGAGCAGCCGGCGCCGTGGCCGGACCAGCTGGCCGTGCAGTTTCCCGTCGCCATTCCGTCGGGGATGGAGCGGCCGTATTTCCTGATGGGGAGTCCCGGCGCGCCCGTCTATCAGTGGCGCTGGTCGAGCAGCTCACGGACCGCCGCGGTCGCCGGTCTGGCGCGCGGGATCGATCGGTTCGATCCGCAGGCCGGCTCGGGGCCGGGGGTGCGCGTGGTCTACGACCACGGCCAGTGGCGGCTGACCTTCACGCGCGCACTTGCTTCAGCCGATACGGCCAGCCAGCTTCCGTTCCGGACGGGCCGTGCCATCCCGGTGGCGTTCTTCGCCTGGGACGGGTCCAACGGTGAGCACGGCACGCGGATGGCCATCAGCACGTGGTATTTCCTCGCCCTCGACGAACCGGTGCCGGCCCGCGTGTTCATCTCGCCGGTGCTCGCCATGGTGCTCACCCTGGGGTTGGGCATGCTGGTCGTGTGGCGCGCGCAGCAGAAGACTTCATACCGGAGGCAGCAATGAACGGCAGAATCTTCAGCGTGGTGGGCGGGATGTTCCTGCTCACCGTGTGCAGCAAGGGGGACCGCAGCGCTGTGCAGGCGGCACCCCCGAGGACGGAAGTCTCCGCGGCGGGTGGGACGATCACGGGGAAGGTCAAGTTCACCGGTGCCGCGCCCAAGAACCCGGCGATCGACATGAGCGAAGAGGCGGCGTGCAAGGCGAAGTACCCGACCACGCCCACCGAGGAGAACGTGGTGGCCGGCGCGGCCAACGCCCTCGCCAACGTGTTCGTGTACGTGAAGTCCGGCGTTCCCGCCGGCCAGACGTTTCCGGCGCCCGCAACGTCTGTCGTGCTGGACCAGAACGGCTGCCGCTATCACCCGCACGTCTTCGGGATCATGGTGGGTCAGGGGCTCGAGATTCTGAACTCCGACCCGGTGCTCCACAACATCAAAGCGATCGCCAAAGCGAACCGGCCGTTCAACGTGAGCCAGCCGTCCGCGGGGATGAAGACGACGCGCACGTTCGCGGCGCCTGAAGTGATGGTGAATCTCGAGTGTAACGTGCACGGCTGGATGCACGCGTACCTCGGCGTGCGTCCCGATCCGTTCTTCGCGGTCACGGGGCCCGACGGCAGCTTCTCGATCAAGGGCCTGCCGCCCGGGACGTACACGATCGAGGCATGGCACGAGAAGTTCGGCACGCAGACGGCGACCGTGACGATCGCGGCGACCGAAAGCAAGACGGCCAACTTCACTTTCGCCGCGCACTAGCGCGAGGAGAGACCCGAATGCGTTGGTGGCTTCCCGACGCAGGCTCGACGTTCGCCGGTCCCATCGACACGCTGTTTCTGGCGATTCTCATCATCACGGGAATCGCGCTCGTCATCGTGGAGGTGGGATTGGTCACGTTCGTGATTCGCTACCGCGCGCGTCCCGGGCGGAAGGCCTTCTATACGCACGGCTCGACGCGCGCGGAAGTGATCTGGACGGCAATCCCGGCCGTGACGATGGTGGCGCTCGGATTGATCAGCAATCACTACTGGGTGCTTATCAAGGATAAGAAGAGCGTCCCGCCGAACGCCTACCACCTGGGCGTCCACGCCAAGCAGTTCGAGTGGCAGGTGACGTATCCGGGGCCCGACGGCAAGCTCGGCACCGCCGACGATTTCACCGTCCGAAACCAGCTGCATGTGATCGTCAACCAGCCATTTGCGGTCGAGCTCAGCTCCGAGGACGTGGTTCACTCGTTCTTCGTCCCCGAGTGGCGTTTGAAGCAGGACGCGGTGCCGGGGATGCAGATCACCGCCTGGTTCGAGGCGACGAAAACGGGTGAATTCGAGCTCGGCTGCGCTGAGCTATGTGGGATGGGGCATTACAAGATGCGCGCACGGGTGTTCGTGCATACGCCCGATGAGTACAAGGCCTGGGTCGCCCAACAAGTCGCCGGAGGCTCCGAATGACGACGGTCGCCCACACTCCGACCCAAGCGCATCACGAACCGATGAGCTTCTGGCGCAACTACATCTTCTCGACCGACCACAAGATCATCGGCATCCAGTTCCTGTTCGTCAGCCTGTTCTTCCTGCTAGTGGGCGGGCTGCTGGCGATGCAGATCCGCTGGCAGCTTGGGTTCCCGGGCAAGCCGATGCCGGGGGGCGGTATCCTGCCCGAGACGATGGTCGTGAACGGGGTGATCCTACCCGAGTACTATGTCCAGCTCGTTTCGATGCACGGCACGTTCATGGTGTTCTTCGCCATCATGCCGCTGCTCGTCGGAGTGTACGCCAACTTCCTCATCCCGTTGAAGATCGGGACGCACGACATGGCGTTCCCGCGCATCAACATGGCCTCGTTCTGGCTGGCGCTGCTCGCGGGCCTGATCAT
>QHUE01000185.1 GCA_003221825.1 Gemmatimonadota bacterium | reverse complement strand
ACCTCGGCAGCGACATCGAGGGCTTCGTGCCGATGTCGCAGCTCGGGATTCCGGACATTCAGCAGCCGGGCGACGCGGTGAAGGAAGGGCAGGCGGTGGAGTTGAAGGTGCTGGAGGTGGATCCCATCCATCATCGCATCGTGCTGGCGGCCACGGGCTTCCCCAAGGACGACATCATTCCGGTGCCGGCCCCGGCGCCGCCGATCGAGGAGACGCCGGAAGAGCTAGACGTCTAGACGCCTTGACGTCTAGGGGTCGAGGGGTCAGGAAGGCTTCCTGACCCCTCTTTCTTTAATATCTTCTCCCTCCATGTCCATGCGAGAAAAACTCGAGCTTCTCCAGCAGAAGCGATCTGAATCAGAGCAGGGCGGCGGCGCGGAACGCGTCGAAACACAACATCAAAAAGGCAAGATGACGGCGCGCGAGCGGCTCGACGTGCTGCTCGACCCCGGCTCGTTCGTCGAGCTCGACCGCTTCGTCACGCACCGCGCCACCGATTTCGGCCTCGCCGAGCAGAAAGTGCTGGGCGACGGCGTCGTGACCGGATGGGGACGCGTCGAAGGCCGCCTGGTGTACGTCTACTCGCAGGACTTCACGGTGTTCGGCGGCGCACTGTCGGAAGCGCACGCCGAAAAGATCTGCAAGGTGATGGATCTCGCCGTGCAGAACGGCGCGCCGGTCGTCGGCCTGAACGACTCGGGCGGCGCCCGCATTCAGGAGGGCGTCGCGTCCCTCGGCGGCTACGCCGACATCTTTCTGCGCAACACGCTGGCCTCCGGCGTCGTGCCGCAGATCAGCGCGATCCTCGGGCCCTGCGCGGGCGGCGCGGTGTACAGTCCCGCCATCACCGATTTCATCTTCATGGTGCGCGGCATCTCGTACATGTTCGTGACGGGACCGAACGTCGTGAAGACGGTGACGCACGAGGAAGTCGACTTCGAGAAACTGGGCGGCGCCGACGTGCATGGCGGTACCTCGGGCATCGCGCACTTCGTGCACGATTCCGAGCTCGAGTCGATCACGGCGATCCGGACCCTGCTCTCGTTCCTCCCCGGCAACAATCTCGACAGCCCGCCCACCCGCACGCCCGACGACCCCCCGGACCGGCGCGAAGAGGCGTTGCTCGAAGTGGTTCCGGACGAGCCGGCGAAGCCGTACGACATGCACGACGTGCTCCGGCATGTCGTGGACAACGGGGCGTTTCTGGAGGTGCAGCGGGACTACGGCAACAATCTGATCGTCGGCTTCGCGCGGCTCTCCGGCCGGCCGGTGGGGATCGTCGCGAATCAGCCGGCAGCGCTCGCCGGCGTTCTCGATATCGCCGCCTCCGTGAAGGGCGCCCGCTTCATTCGCTTCTGCGACGCCTTCAACATTCCGCTCGTGACGTTCGAGGACGTCCCCGGGTTTCTTCCGGGTGTCGCGCAGGAGCACGGCGGCATCATCAAGCATGGCGCGAAGCTCCTGTTTGCCTACTGCGAAGCGACGGTGCCGAAGCTCACCGTCATCACGCGCAAAGCCTATGGCGGCGCCTATGACGTCATGAGCTCCAAGCACATCCGCGGCGACTACAACGTGGCCTGGCCGACGGCCGAGATCGCCGTCATGGGGCCGAAAGGCGCGGTGGAGATCCTCTATAAAGGAGAGGCGAGCGAAGAGCGCACGAATGAATACCGCGAGAAGTTCGCCCATCCGTATCAGGCGGCCGCGCGCGGATACCTCGACGACATCATCGATCCCCGCGACACGCGTCCGCGGTTGATCGAAGCCCTGCTCACGCTGGAAACCAAGCGCGGCAAGAACCCGCCCAAGAAGCATGGGAATATTCCTCTATAAGGCAGCCGTAGCGGCGCTGCTGGTGCAGAGTCCCCAGCCCGCTCAACCCGTCCAGACCGATTCGGTGCGCGCGGGGCTCTGGGCGCGCGTCGCGGCGGACTCCACCGACGGGCCGGCGTGGCTCGAGCTGGGCCGCGCGTACCTGCAGCGCGGCGCCGATTACCACACACACAAGAAGCCGGTGACGGTCGATACGGCGTGGGCCCACGCGACGCTCGACACGGCGCAGCTGGCGTTCGAGCGGGCGGCGCGTTGGAGCGCCGGCACCCGCACGGCCGATTCGGCGCGCGTGTACCGCGTGTACGTGTTCGGCGAATGGGCCTATGTCGACTGGGAAGCGGCCGGCAGCGCGGCGGCGACCCTCACCTGGCACATGCTCCCGGAGGGGCTCCGGTTGCCGCCCGTGCTCGAAGAGCTGGGCGAGAATCTCCTTCGGGCGTGTCCGCACCAGGGCATGCTGTTCACCGCGGGCGAGGAGGATACGCAGGCAGCCTGGTATCTGCGGTTTTCGCGCGGGCTCAGGCCGGATCTCGTGATCGTCCCCTTCGATCGGTGGCGCGGCGACAGCGTGTTGCGCAACCGCGTGCTCCGGGAGCTCCGGACGCGAGACCCGTCGCTGCGCGCGCTCAGCCAGTCGCGCGCAGTGTGCGCCAGCATGGGATTCGAGCGGCCGCCCGACGAACGCGCGGTAAAATGGAACAAGCGGCCGCTCGTGTGGGTGACCGGCAGGGAGACGAAGGCTGACCGTGTGCCGGCGCAGGATTTCGTTTTCGCGGCATTGCGCCTCGCCGTCGATGAACATGAGACCTGGACCGCCCCCGTGACCGCGATCTATCGGCGCGCCACGAGCAACGTCGGCGCGCTGTGCAAAGCATTCGACACGTTCGGGTTGGAATCCGAGATAGGATGCAGGTGACACGTGTATTGGTAGGGGCGCAGCATGCTGCGCCCCTACACGACCGTATCATGTTCCTATGATCAAACGGGTGTTGGTTGCGAACCGCGGCGAAATCGCGGTTCGCGTGATCCGCGCCTGCCACGAAGAAGGTCTTGCGGCCGTCGCGGTCTACTCCGAGCCTGATCGCCTCGCCCCCCACGTCCGCGACGCCGACGCCGCCGTGCTGCTGGGTCCCGCGCCCTCCGCCGAATCCTATCTCGACATTCACAAGCTGATCGCAGCCGCCAAAGACACCGGCTGCCAGGCGATCCATCCGGGATACGGCTTTCTGTCCGAGCGGGCCGCGTTTGCCGACGCCTGCAAGGACGCCGGCCTCATCTTCGTGGGCCCACCTGCCTCCGCCATCCGCGCCATGGGCGACAAGACCGAGGCACGGCGCCGCATGCAGGCTGCCGGCGTCCACGTCGTGCCGGGCACCGCGGCGCCGCTGCGCGACGCTGCCGAGGGGCGGCGCGAGGCGAAGCGACTGGGGTTCCCCGTCCTGCTGAAGGCCGTGGCCGGCGGGGGCGGCAAGGGCATGCGCCTCGTCGCCAATGAGGCCGAGCTCGAAAGCGCGTTCGAGGCAGCCCGGCGGGAGGCGCAGAAGGCGTTCGGCGACGGCAGCGTGTACGTCGAGAAGTATCTCGAGCGGCCCAGGCACATCGAGATCCAGATTCTGGCCGACCACCGCGGCCGCGTCGTCGCGCTCGGCGAGCGCGAGTGTAGCATCCAGCGGCGCCATCAAAAGCTCATCGAGGAGTCGCCGTCGGTCGCCGTGTCGCCGGCGCTGCGGCGCCGCCTGTCGGAAGCGGCCACCGCGGCGGCGGGCGCAGTCGGGTACGTCAGCGCGGGCACGATCGAGTTTCTGCTGGCTGCCACCGGCGAGTTCTACTTCCTCGAGATGAACACCCGGATCCAGGTCGAGCACCCCGTGACCGAGCTCGTGTACGGCGTGGATCTGGTGCGTGAGCAGCTGCGCATCGCGGCGGGCCAGCCGATGCGGGTGCACGGCGCGACGGGCCCGGGTGGCCAGCTTCACCCGCGAGGGGCGGCGATCGAATGCCGCATCACCGCCGAGGATCCGTTCAACGATTTTCTGCCGGCGACGGGCGTGCTGCAGTATCTGCGGGTGCCGAGCGGGCCGGGCATCCGGTGGGATGCCGGGATCGAGGCGGGAAACGATGTGACGCTGTTCTACGATCCGTTGCTCGCCAAGCTCATCGCCTGGGGTGAGACGCGCGAGATCGCGATCCAGCGCATGCGGCGGGCGCTGAATGAGCTGGTGATCGTCGGACTGCCGACGAGCCAGCCGTTTCATCTGCGCGTCATGGACGACGCCGAATTCGTGAAGGGCGAGATCGACATCAAGTACCTCGAGCGTGCCGGCGCGCGGGTGCTCGCGGCGCCGCCGCGGGCTGGCCTGGACCGCGCGCTCGCCGTGGCGGGCGCCCTCCTGGCGGATGATTGCCGGTCCAGGACGACGGCCGGACTGCCCGACGGCCGGACGGCCGCTGGACCGTCGCCATGGGTGGTTGAGAGTCGCAGACTCGGCCTGCGGGATGGTCTGGAGTGACGGATCTCGTGACGATCACGGGCATCGCGGTAGGTGGAGATGGCGTCGGACGGTTGAGCGATGGCCGGGTGGTGTTCGTGCCGCGCACCGTGCCGGGCGACAGGATCCGGCTGCGCCCCGAGTCGCTGCAACGGCACCGCAACTTTGCTCGCGCCGAGGTGGGTGAGATTGCGGAAGCGGGGGCGGGCCGTGTCGCGCCGCCCTGTCCCCACTACGTGCACGACCATTGCGGCGGCTGCCAGCTGCAGCACCTCGCCTACGACGAGCAGCTCAAGGCGAAACGCATGCTGGTCGGCGATTCGTTGCGGAGGATTGGAAAGCTGAAGGTCGAAGATCCCGAGGTCGTCGAGGCGCTCGAGGAATGGCGGTACCGATCCAAGATCTCCATGGCGGTGAAAACGACGGTCGGGCTTCATCCGTACGATCGGCCCAACTTCGTCTTTCCGCTCGCCGATTGTCACATCACCGATTTTCGGCTCATGGCGCTCTGGCGAGAGCTGCGGGGCCGGCTCGCGCTGCTGCCGCAGCCGTTGACGCGCCTCACGCTCCGGCTCGATCGCGACGAGCGCCGCCACGTCATCGCCGAATCGGCGGGCGAACCGTGGCTCGATGCTAATCCGGGAATGGGCATGCTCACGCGCCGCTGGGCCGTCGAACAGCTCGGCGACCTGCGCGGTCAGACGGTCTGGGACCTGTACGGCGGCATCGGCGACACGGCCGCGTTGCTCGTCGCGGGCGGCGCCAATGTCGTGAGTGTCGACGCCGATGAGAAAGCAGTGAGCTGGGCACGCGGCCGCCTGCCGGCCGTGCGCTTCATCGCCGCCCGGGCCGAGGATGTCCTGCCGAGTCTTCCCCCGCCGCACGCCGTCGTCGTGAATCCGCCGCAGGCGGGGCTGCACTGGGACGTTTCGCTGCGCCTCACATCCGAGCCTGTGCCGAGGCTGGTGTACATCTCCTGCGATCCGGCGACGCTCGCGCGCGACCTCCAGCGGCTCAACGTCAATTATGAAGTCACTGCCGTACGCGCCTTCGATCTGTTCCCACAGACGGCGCATGTGGAGACCGTGGCTGTGATGGAGGCGGCGTGAAGTACCACGTCACGCTCAGAAACCGCACGTACGTGATCGACGTGGAGGGGGGTGCGGTAATAGTCGACGGCGAGCGCCTCGAAGCGCACGCGGCCACGATCCCCGGCACCCCCCTCCTTCATCTCTTACTCGGCAAGGACTCCTGGACCGTGGCCTGCCAGCCGCTCGACGGACAGCCGTTGCGCTGGGCCCTCGGTGCGGCCGGTGAACGCGTGGAAGTCGAGGTCCAGGACGACCGGTCGAAGCAGATCGAGGCGCTCACGGGGCAGGGACGCAAGCCCGCGGTCGGCGGTGTCGTGAAGGCCCCGATGCCGGGGCTCGTGGTCCGGGTCGAGGTGCGTGAAGGCCAGGTTGTGGAGGTTGGCGAGGGTTTGGTGGTTGTGGAGGCGATGAAGATGGAGAATGAGCTGCGTGCGTCGAGCCGAGGGGTGGTCGAACAAATCCACGTGAGCCCCGGTCAGCGCGTCGAAAAAGGTGCACCGCTCGTCACGATCAAAGTACCGGAACCTTCGAGTTGACACACCCTTACAGCCCCGGTTATATATCGCGTCTCGCAAATTCCGGGATACCGAAGGGCGTGAAGACGTACACATTGAAGCCGCAGGACATCGAGCGTCGCTGGTGGTTGGTCGACGCGGCGGAACAGCCGCTCGGCCGGCTTGCGAGCCGCATCGCGCAAATCCTGCGCGGCAAGCATAAACCGACGTTCACGCCGCACGTCAACGGCGGGGATTTCGTGATTGTCATCAACGCCGAGAAAGTGCGGCTGACGGGCCGCAAGGTCGAGCAGAAGCGCTACTTCCGGCACACCGGGTACATGGGTCACGAGCGGTTTACGCCGGTGCAGAAAGTGCTCGGGAAACACCCCGAGCGGGTCATCGAAAAGGCGGTGTGGGGGATGTTGCCGAAGACGACGTTGTCGCGCCAGCATGTAAAGCAGATGCTGAAGGTGTACGCGGGTCCGGAACATCCGCATGCCGCACAGCAGCCGACGCCCCTGGTTGCGGTGGAGGCCAAGTGAGCAGCGGAATCACACCGGAGCTGCGCTGGCATGCGATCGGCCGCCGGAAGCTCGGCATCGCGCGCGTGTATCTGACCCCGGGATCGGGGAAATGGAGCATCAACGGGCGGACGCTGGGCGACTATTTCCCCCGGCCCTCGCTCGTGTCGCACATTCAGCAGCCGTTCACCGCGACCGACACGCTGGGCGCGTTCGACGTGAAGGCGCGCGTCGTCGGTGGTGGGCTCACCGGTCAGGCCGGCGCGATGCGTCTGGGGATCGCCCGGGCGCTGGTGTTGGCGGATGACCGGCATCGGAAGAAGCTCAGAGAGCAGGGGCTCCTCACGCGCGATCCGCGCGCTGTGGAGCGCAAGAAGCCGGGCCGCGCGGGCGCGCGGAAGCGGTTCCAGTTCAGCAAGAGATAGGTGCCAGGTTCCGGGTGCCGGGTGTCAGGTTCTGACACCTGACACCTCAAATTCACACGCTGCTTGATTCGTTGCTGGGTCCCCGTCAGCACGGGGTGGCACCGAAGGTGAGAGCGGCGGCGGAAACAACCCACGGAAAGGGATAGCGTGCCTCAGCCTCAGTTGCAGGAATTGTTGGAAGCAGGCGTGCATTTCGGCCATCAGACCCGCCGCTGGAATCCGAAGATGCGGCGGTTCATCTTCGCCGAACGTTCCGGCATCTACATCATCGATTTGCAGAAGACTCTGCGGCAGCTCGATGCGGCGCAGGAGCTGTTGCGCGGCGTCGTGTTGAAGGGTGAAGGCGTGCTGTTCGTCTGCACCAAGAAGCAGCTCAAGGGCATTCTGGAAGCGGAAGCCAAGCGCTGCAGCGCGTTCTACGTGACGGAGCGCTGGCTCGGCGGCACGCTGACCAACTTCCAGACGATCAAGAAGCAGATCAAGCGGCTCAAGGACCTGGAGCAAGGCGCGGCGGACGGCGACTTCACGAACTACACGAAGAAGGAGCAGCTGCTGTTCGATCGCGAGCGCGGCAAGCTCGACAAGAACCTCGCGGGGATCAAGAACCTCGGCCGGCTGCCGGGCGCGCTGTTCGTGGTGGACGCCAAGAAGGAGCGGATCGCGGTTGCCGAGGCCAACAAGCTCGGGATTCCGGTGGTGGCGATCGTGGATACGAACGCCGACCCCGATCTGATCACGGTGCCGATCCCCGGGAACGACGACGCGATTCGCGCCGTCTCGTTGATTACGAACGCGATCTCGGACGTGATCGCCGAAGCGCGCCGCCAAATGCCGCTGCGCGACGCGGGCACGGGCGAGGAAGGCGAAGGCACGACGTACTCGACGGAGACGGGCGAGGCGGACGTGGATGGCGACCGCAAGAAGCGGCCGGCGCGGCGCAAGCGGCGGCCCAAGCCCGAGGCGATTGCCGCGCGGATGAAGACGGAAGAAACGCCGACCCCGGCGGAACCCGTAAGCGGGGGCGAGGCGTAACAACTCTGGTAGCTGCACAACCGACCGCCGCCCCCGGGCTTCACGGCGCGAGGGCGGCGTTTTTATGAGGGAGTGAAAGGACGCATGACGACTGTGAAAGAGATTCCCGCAAAACTGGTGGCCGAGCTGCGCGCCAAGACCGGCGCGGGCATGATGGACTGCAAGAAGGCGCTGGAGGAGGCGGGCGGCGACATAGCCAAGGCCGAAGAGCTGCTGCGCGTGAAGTACGCATCGCGCGCCGAGAAGCGCGCCGAACGCGCCGCCGGCCAGGGCGTAATCGAAACGTACGTCCACTTCAACGGCAGAGTCGCGACCATGGTCGAGCTCAACTCGGAGACCGACTTCGTCGCGAATACGGCGGAATTCAAGCAGCTCGCGAAGGACATTGCCATGCATGTCGCGTGGGCAAAACCGTTGACCGTGACCATCGACGAGATTCCAGCCGAAACGCTGGAGCGTGAGCGGCGTGTGTATCGCGCCCAGGTCGCCGAGGAGAAGAAGCCCGACGCCGTAAGGGAGAAAATCATCGAGGGCAAGGTCAAGAAGTTCTACCAGGACACCGTCCTGCTGGAGCAGACGGCCCAGGACGGGAAGACGACGATCGGCGACATGGTGAAGGCGCTGTCGGGCAAGACCGGTGAGAAGATCAGCGTCCGCCGCTTTGCCCGCTTCGAGCTCGGAGGCAACTAGGTGGCCACGCTCGCCTACAAGCGCGCGCTCCTCAAACTGTCGGGGGAGGCGTTCGCGGGTGGGCGAGCTTCTGGCATCGACTTCGCCGTCATCGAGCGGCTGTCCGACGAGCTCAAATCCGTAGCGGCCACGGGGGTCCAGCTCGGTCTCGTGATCGGCGGCGGCAACATCCTGCGCGGGACGGCAGCGAGCGAGCAGGGGATGGACCGCGTCTCCGCCGATTATATGGGAATGCTCGCGACCGTCATCAACGCCCTCGCGCTGCAGGATATCCTGGAGAAAAAGGGCGTCGATACGCGGGTCATGACGGCGATTCGCATGGAAGAGCTGGCGGAGCCGTACATCCGGCGGCGCGCGGTGCGGCATCTCGACAAGGGCCGGATGGTGATCTTCGCGGGCGGCACCGGCAACCCGTACTTCTCCACCGACACCGCGGCCGTGCTGCGCGCGCTCGAGATGGAGGCGCAGCTGATCCTCAAGGCCACCAACGTGGACGGCGTCTACACGGCGGATCCCAAGAAGGACCCCTCAGCCAAGTTTTTGCCGACGCTGACGTTTCAGGAAGCGCTCGTGAAGGGCTATGCGGTGATGGACGCCAACGCCTTCGGGTTGTGCAAGGAGAACAAGCTCCCCATCGTGGTGTTCAACATCAACCAGCCCGGCGCGACGGCCAGGGTCCTGGCCGGAGAGCGCGTCGGCACGATCGTCCAATGACTCCTGCGCCAGCGCCGAACCTCACGGACCACGTCAAGCACGCCAAGCAGCTCATGGATAAGGCGGTCGAAGCGGTGAAGCGCGCGGACCTGGGGCTCACGCCCTCCAACGACGGCAACGTCATCCGCATTCCGATTCCGCCGCTGACCGAAGAACGGCGCAAAGAGCTGGTCAAAGTCGTGCACAAGTTCGCCGAAGAAGGCCGCGTGGCCATCCGTCATGCGCGCACCGAGACGATGAACCGGATCAAGAAGACCGAGCACGTCTCCTCCGACGACCAGAAGCACGCCGAGAAGGAAGTGCAGAAGACGCACGACGAGCATCTTAAGGGGGTCGACGCGGCGGTGAAGGCCAAAGAAGCGGAGATCATGGAAGTCTGATGCGCTCCGGACCGATTCCCCGCCACGTGGCGATCATCATGGACGGCAACGGCCGCTGGGCGCGCGAGCGCCGGCTGCCCCGGCCGTTCGGCCATCGGGCGGGGATGAAAGCGGTGCGCGAAGCAGTCGAAGGCGCGATCGACGCGGGTGTCGAGGTGCTGACGCTGTTTGCCTTCTCCGACGAGAACTGGAATCGTCCCGCCCCCGAAATCTCCGCACTCATGGATCTGCTCGAGGAATACATCGCGAAGGAAGTCGCGGAGCTGAAGGGGCAGGGTGTGCGCGTGCACGTACTGGGCGACCGTAGCCGGCTGACCTCGGGCGGCCGCGCCGCGGTCGAGCGGGTGGAGTGCGAGACGGCGACGGGGCAGAAGCTGTCGCTCAATCTGTGCATCTCGTATTCGTCACGCGGCGAGATCGCGCGGGCCGCGCGTCTGCTCGCCGAAGAGGTGCTCAAGGGGACGAAGAAGCTCGAAGACATCGACGAAGAGGCGATTCGCGCCAAACTGTACACCGCGCCCTGGGGCGACCCCGACCTGCTGATCCGGACCTCCGGCGAGCAGCGCCTGTCGAACTTCCTCCTGTGGCAGCTCGCGTACACGGAGCTGTACATCACGCCGGTGCTGTGGCCGGATTTCGACCGGCGCACCCTGCGGGATGCCATCCTCGATTATCAGCGCCGCGACCGGCGCTTCGGAAAAGTCACCGCGTCCTGATGCCATCCAAAAATCTGGTGCAGCGCATTGCCGTGGCCGCGGTCGCCATTCCGCTGGTCGTCGGCATCGTCTGGCTGGGCGGCTGGACACTCGCGGCGATGCTGGCCGTGCTCGGCGTGCTCGGCGCCGGGGAGATCTACGCCTTCGCCCGCCGCCAGGGGATCCAGCCGCTGGAGCGCACGGGATGGCTGGCGGCGGCGGCGATTCCGCTCCTCGCCTATTGGGCCAACGGACCGGCGATCTACCTGGGCGCCATCTGGTTGATGTTCGTGATGGCGCTCGCGATGGCGCGGCGCGGGCCCACCGGACGGCCGCTCGCGAGCGTCGCGATCACCCTGTTCGGCTGCGTGTACGCGTCCGGGATGCTCGCGTTCCTGATCGCGATCCGGCACGGCGTGACCGCCGCGCACCGGCCGGGTCGCTACATCCTGCTCACGTTGTTTCCGCTGGTGATCACCTGGGTGTGCGACACCGCCGCGATGGCGGTGGGCTGGGCAGCTGTTGCTGTTTGGCCTCGGCGTCTCCATTGTCGGTCAGATCGGCGATATCGCCGAATCGCTGTTCAAGCGGGAAGCGGGCCTCAAGGATTCCTCGACGCTCATTCCAGGACACGGTGGCGTGCTCGATCGGCTCGATTCCCTGTACTTCGTGATTCCCACGGCGGCGGGACTCTATCGCATGTTCGGGATGATATGAGCGTCGGCGTCGCAATCCTGGGGTCGACCGGGTCGATCGGCCGATCGACGCTCCAGGTCCTCGCCAGACAGCGCGAGCGATTTCGCGTGGTCGCCCTCACGGGACACTCGAACAGCGATTTGCTCGCCGAGCAAGCGGCAGCGTGGAAACCGGCGTTCGTGGGCCTGGTGAACGGCATGGGGAAAGGGGAAGAGGGGCGGGGGAAGGGGACTGCCTGTCTCGTCGAGGCCGCCACGCACCCCGACGTTCGTATCGTCGTAAATGGGATCGTCGGCGCGGCGGGGCTCGAGGCGACGCTGGCCGCGTTGCGCGCCGGCAAGCGCGTGGCGCTCGCGAACAAAGAAACGCTCGTGATGGCGGGCGAGCTGGTGGCCCAGGCGGCGCGCGAGGGCGGCGGCGAAATCGTCCCGGTCGACTCCGAGCACAGCGCCGTGCTGCAGTGTGTCGCCGGCCGGCGCCCGACGGAGCTGGCGCGGCTGATTCTCACGGCATCCGGGGGCCCGTTCCGCACCTGGGCGCCGGAGCGCGTGTCCCGCGCGACGGTCGCCGAGGCACTCAAGCATCCGACGTGGACGATGGGGAAGAAGATCACGGTCGATTCGGCGACGCTCGTGAACAAGGCGCTCGAGGTGATCGAAGCGCATTTCCTGTTCGACGTCGCCTATGGGCAGGTCGACGTCGTCATCCACCCGCAGTCGGTGATTCATGGCTTTGCGGAGTTCGTGGACGGCTCCGTGCTGGCGCAGGTCGGATTTCCGACAATGGAGTTGCCGATCCTCTACGCACTCACGTACCCGGACCGGGTGCCCGACCAGGGTGTGCGGCGCTTCGATCCCGTCGCGGCAGGCACGCTCACCTTTGAAGCGCTGCAGCCAGAGCGCTTTCCCGCCTACGTCGTTGGCCGGGAAGCGGCGCGGCTCGGCGGGACGGCGCCGGCGCGCTTCAACGCGGCGAACGAGGTCGCCGTGCAGCTGTTTTTGGAGGAGCGCATCGCCTTCGGCCGCATCGCCGAAATCATCGAGCGCGTCGTCTCCGAAGACAGCCACCATCGCGGCGATGCGACCTCGCTCGAGGTCGTGCTGGACGCCGACGCCGCGGCGCGGCGGCTCGCGCAGGAGGCGGCATGCTCGTGACGATCCTTTCCCTCGTGGTCGTGCTCGGCGTGCTGATCTCGGTGCACGAGTTCGGGCATTTTATCGTCGCGAAGGCCGTGGGCATTCAGGTGCTGCGTTTCTCGCTGGGCTTCGGGCGCCCCGTGTTCGCCTGGCGGCGCGGGGAAACGGAGTACTGGGTCTCCTGGATCCCGCTGGGTGGCTACGTGAAGATGGCGGGACTGGAAGAGGAAGGGATGGTGGGCGAGCTGGAAGGTGGGAAGGCCGCCGTACCGATCGATCCGGCGCGGGCGTTCGACCACAAGCCGCTGTGGGCCCGGATGGCGGTCATCCTCGCCGGCGTGACGATGAATGTCGTCCTGGCCTTCCTTCTCTACACCGCGTTGTTCGCCGCCTCGGGTGTTCCGGTCCGGGCGACGACGCAGGTCGACACGGTCCTCGCGAGGATGCTGCCCCCAGGGGCGGAAGCCCTGACCACGCTGCGTCGTGGCGATCGCATTGTGCGAGTGAATGGGGACACCATGCGATCCTGGGGCGACGTCCAGGATCATCTGCTGACCAGTGGCCCGAAGACGAAGCTGGAAATTGCGGGACGCACCGAGCCTCTCGTCGTGCGTCTCCCGAATGACACGCCCGCGCGCCTCCGGCTCGTGCAGTGGGGTATCCTGCCGTTCGCTCCCGCGCGCATCGCGCTGGTCTATCCAGGAGAACCGGCCGCCCGCGGCGGGTTGAAGCCGGGTGACCTCGTGATCGGCGCAGACGGGGATTCGATCCGCTCCTGGAACGACGTGCTCTTCAAGTTGTGGGAGAGTCCCGGGAAGACCGTTGCCTTGACGGTGCGGCGTGCCAGCGCGCTCGTGCATCTCCGGGTCACACCCCGTGCCCAGGAAGAAGACGACAGCCTGTCGGCCAGGCCCAAGACGTTCGGACTCATTGGTGCGGAAGGAGATTTCCCCGCGATCAAGAAGCGCCTGCCCGTGACGACCGCGGTGCGAGCGGGTGCGGCACAAACCGTCGGGCAGCTGGGCCTGGTCCTGGCCGGCGTCAAACGTTTGATCCAGGGGCGTGGCTTCCGCGATCTGGGCGGCCCGATCACGATCGCGCAGGTTTCCGGCCAGGCGGCCCGGTTGGGGCTGGACCGCTTCTTGATCATCCTCGCGAACATCTCGATCGGCCTGGCCGTCTTGAACCTGCTGCCGATCCCCGTGCTGGACGGCGGCCACGCCATGTTCCTGATCGCCGAGGGAATACGGCGGAAGCCGCTTTCGCCGCAGCTCCGGATGCGCCTCACGCAGCTGGGCATGGTGATCGTGCTCGTCATCATGGTGATCGCGATCTCGAACGATGTCATTCGCAACGTCCGTTAACTCGGCGCTGGCAGACTACACCGCGGGTCGCATGACCGCGCAGCAGCTCATCGGGGTTGTGGCGGCGGCGTATTACGGGGCTCGGGACTCGGGGCTGGGGACGCGGTTAAAACCACTGATGGAGCTCATCGAGCGAGCGCATCCTGGTGTTGTGGAGCTATCGGGAAGCGCTGAGAAACCCGGGTTTGACGTTCGAGTGGCGGAGCGACCATTTCCGAAACGATATGAGGGAGAGCTGCGCGAGGCAGTTGCAAGCCTAGTAGGGGCGCAGCATGCTGCGCCCCTACATGATCCTCCTCCATCGGTCGTTCCGACCCGTGGCATCTTGTCCCGGCTTATTGGCGCGGTCCGCAGATTATTTACCGCATCAACCTGACCACCAACGCCACTAGCAGTACCAACCCAATCCCAACACCCGCAATGACGAGCCAGGGCCGGCGGCCGGTGCTCGTGTCCTTCAGTGCTTCGCGTTGCCACGTTCCCGTCGGCGCCGCTCCCATCGTCACCGTGGGGCGGCGCTTCTGCTCGACCTCCTCGAGATCGACGCGGAGCTCGGCGGCGTTGGCGTAGCGGTCGTCGGGATGCTTCGCTAGGCACTTCATCACCACCCGCTCGAACCGCTTCGACAACTCCGGGCGTTTGCCGCGCAGCGATGGCGGCGGGTCCTCCACATGCATGCGCGCCAGCTCGAACCAGTCATTGGAGCTGAACGGCACCTCGCCGGTGGCCGCCTTGTAGAGCGTGACGCCGAGCGCGTAGAAGTCGACCCGCTGATCGAGGGGCCGCCCCTGCGCCTGTTCGGGCGACAGATAGTGCGGCGTCCCGATCGTCATGTTCACGCCGGTGGACGCGACGTAGCCCGAGACGGCGCGTGCGATCCCGAAGTCGGTCAGCACGGCGGCGCCGTCGGAGCGGATGAGCACGTTGTCGGGCTTCAGGTCCCGATGTATGACGCCCTGCTGGTGGGCGAATTCGAGCGCCGCGGTGATGTCGCGCGCCAGGCGCAGGATGTCGTCCTCTGACAGCGGGCCTTCGCGCGCGATCCGGGCGCCGAGACTGTCGGCGCACAGGTCCATGGCGAAGTAGACGTGCTCGCCCGTTTTGGCGACGGAGCGGATGCGGATGATGTTGGGGTGCTCGAGCTTGGCGGCGGTCTCGCTCTCGTTGCGAAACCGGCTTTCGAACTGGGCATCGCCGGCGTAGCGGGGCTTGAGGACCTTGATGGCGACGGGCGTGCCGTTCGCCTCGCGGCCGACGAACGCCCAGGCGAAGCCCCCCTGACCGAGGAGCCGTTCCAGCGTGTAGGGGCCAAGGGTCTGGCCGACGAGGTCGGTAGCGGCGTTCGTCACTTTACAAAGGGATGCGAGCCGGTTAACCTACGGCGCTTCCAACGATTAGGGAACAGGGACGATGTACGACAAGACGACGCCGGTCAGGAAACACGGGCTGCACGACCGGGACACCGGCTCCAGCCGGGTTCAGGTGGCGCTGCTCACCGAGCGCATCAACAGCCTCACCGAGCACTTCCGGGTCCACGCCAAGGACTTCCACGGGCAACGCGGCCTGCTGCGTATGGTCAGCCGCCGGCGCCGCCTGCTGGAGTACTTGAAGCGCACCGATCTCGCGAAGTACCGGCAGCTCATCGACGAGCTCGGTCTCCGACATTAAGTCGCGTAAGGCGTCGTGCTGAGCCGCCCCGGGAAGAGCACCGGGGGGGCGCTTGGCACATTTCCAATGCTCTAGACAGGTAGCGCAGTGAAGCGTGTAGATACGAATTTCGCCGGCCGCACTCTGAGAATCGAGTCGGGGCGGCTGGCCAGGCAAGCGGCAGGGGCATGTCTCGTGCAGTTCGGGGAAACGGTCGTCCTGGCTGCCGTGACCGTCTCCGACAACCTGGCGAACCTGCCGTATTTTCCCCTGACCGTCGAATACCGCGAGAAGGCCTACGCCGCCGGCAAGATCCCCGGCGGCTTTTTGAAGCGCGAAGGCCGGCCTTCAGACGAGGAAATCACCTCGGCCCGCGTGATCGACCGGTCGGTGCGGCCGCTCTTCCCCGAGGGCTTCAAGAACGAAGTGCAGGTCTTCGTCTACGTGCTCTCGGCCGACCAGGAGAATGATGCCGATGTCCTCGGCGTCGTGGCGGCCTCGACGGCGCTCTCCCTCTCGAAGGTGCCCTGGAACGGTCCGATCGCGGCCGTCCGCGTCGGCCGCGTGGAGGGGGCCTGGATCCTCAATCCAACCTTCCAGCAGCTCGAGTTCTCCGATGTGGACCTCACGGTCTCGGGCTCGCGCGAATCGATCGTCATGGTCGAAGGCGGTGCGCTCGAGCTTACCGAGGCGGAGATCATCAAGGGGCTCGAAGTCGCCCATAAGGGCATCAAGGAGCTGCTCGAGGTCGCCGACCAGGTCGTCGAGGCGGTCGGCCAGCCCAAGATGGAATGGACCAAGGCCGAGCCTCCCGCGGACCTCGTCGCGCGGGTGAAAGAGCTGGCAGAGGACAAGGTCACGGAGGCGTTGACCCTCGCGGTCAAGGCCGAGCGCACCCAGGCCCTCAGCGCCATCAAGTCTACGATCGTCGAGCAGCTGGCGGAGGAATTCCCCGACAAGCTGCGCGAGATCGCCGAGGTGATCGAAGGCATCGAGTACAACACGATGCGCGAACGCGTCCTCACTGCGGGCGAGCGCGTCGATGGGCGCGATCTGGATACCGTGCGGCCGATTACCTGCGAGGTGGGCTGGCTGCCGCGGACGCACGGCTCGGCGCTGTTCACGCGCGGCCAGACGCAGGCGCTGGCTTCCGTGACCCTGGGCACGACCGACGACGAGCAGCGCATCGACTCGATCGACGTCGCGCAGGAGACGACGAAGTCGTTCATGCTCCATTACAACTTCCCGCCGTTCTCGACGGGCGAAGTGAAGCCGGTGCGCGGCGTGTCGCGCCGTGAGATCGGCCACGGTGCCCTTGCCGAGCGGGCGCTGCAGGCGGTGCTGCCGCCGTACGAGCAGTTCCCCTACACGATCCGGATCGTGTCCGAGATTCTCGAGTCCAACGGTTCGTCGTCGATGGCCTCGGTCTGCTCCGGCTCGCTCGCGCTCATGGATGCCGGCGTGCCGGTGAAGTCCGCGTGTGCCGGCGTCGCGATGGGCCTCATCACCGACGGCAAGCGCACCGCGATTCTCACCGACATTCTCGGCACCGAGGATCACCTGGGCGACATGGACTTCAAGGTCGCCGGGACGCGCGACGGCGTGACGTCGATTCAGATGGACATCAAGGTCGAGCGGCTGGACTGGAAAGTCATCAGCGAGGCATTGGACAAGGCGCGAAAGGCCCGCGTGCACATTCTCGACATCATGCAGCAGGCGATGCCCGAGCCGCGCTC
>QHUE01000158.1 GCA_003221825.1 Gemmatimonadota bacterium | reverse complement strand
ATCCCTTCTTGGTGACGCGCTCGAGATGTTTCAGGTGCCGATCGACTTCAGCGCGGAGCGCGGGTGGAAAGGTGCCCTCTTCGAGGTAGGTGATGCACAGCTTCGCGGAGATCGTAAAGCCGGGAGGGACGGGCAGGCCGAGGTTGGCCATTTCGGCGAGGCCGGCGCCCTTGCCTCCCAGGATGTCGCGCATGGCGGCCGAGCCGTCGGCGCGGCCGTTGCCGAAAAAGTAGACGTGGCGTTCAACGGACATACGGCGATTATGGCGTCCAAAACGTCATGTGGGTAGGGGCGCAGCATGCTGCGCCCCTACATCCATCAAACGGCCATCGTCACCTGTAACGGGGCGGCATTTCTGGCGTTCTGCGTGTCATCGGGGATTTTCGTGGGGTACTCGCCGGAGAAGCAGGCATGGCAGAATTCGGTCGCATCGCCACCTGCAGCGCGCAGCATGCCGTCGAGCGACAGGTAGCCCAGCGTCTCGACGCCCAGATGCTGGCGGATCTGCTCGAGGGAATGGCTCGAGGCAATCAGCTCGGACTTGGTCGGCGTGTCGATGCCATAGTAGCAGGGGCCGGTGATGGGCGCCGAGGCGACGCGGAAATGGACTTCCTTGGCGCCTGCCTGGCGAATCATCGAAACCAGCTCCCGGCTCGTCGTACCACGCACGAGCGAGTCGTCCACCACGACGACTTTTTTGCCCTGCAGGACCTCGCGCACCGGGTTGAATTTGATTTTGACCTTCGCGTTCCGCGCGGCCTGCGTCGGATTGATGAACGTGCGGCCCACGTAGTGGTTGCGGATCAGGGCGTGCTCGAGCTTCAGGCCCGATTGCTCCGCAAAACCCAGCGCCATGGCATTGGAGGAGTCGGGAACCGAGAAGACGCAGTCCGTGCCCGGGGCCGCGTGCTCCTTCGCCAGCTCTCGTCCCAGGGCGCGGCGCACGCGGTCCACCGAGCGTCCGAAGATCGTGCTGTCAGGACGTGAGAAGTACACCAGCTCGAAGATGCAGCGCTGGTGCGGTTTCGCGGGCAGCGGGGGCAGGCGGTCGAGCTCCGGCGGCGAGCCTTGAATGCGCAGGAACTCTCCCGGCTCGAGCTCGCGGACGGTGGCGGCGCCAATCAGATCGAGCGCGCACGTCTCCGACGCGACGACGTACCCGGTCCCGTGCTTGCCGAGCCAGAGCGGCCGGAAGCCGCGCGGATCGACAATCGCGTACAACGTCCGGCCGATGGTAACGACGAGCGAGTAGGCGCCTTCGACCCGCTCCAGCGCGTCGAGCAGCTGGTCTTCGGGCTCACGGGCTTCGGAACGCGCAATCAGGTGAATCAGGACTTCGCTGTCGGACGACGTCTGGAAGATCGAGCCCTTGGCGACCAGGTCCGAGCGCAGCGCTTCGGCGTTCGTGAGGTTGCCGTTGTGCCCCAGCGCGAGGGGCCCTTCACGGTAGCCCGCGAGAATCGGCTGCGCGTTGGCGAGCACGGACGATCCGGCCGTCGAGTAGCGGGTGTGGCCGATCGCGACGTCACCCGGCAGCCCGGCGAGCACGCTCTCGCCGAAGACGTCGGAGACGAGCCCCATGCCGCGGTGCGAGCGCGCGACGCCCGCGCCATCCACCGCGACCATGCCGGCCGACTCCTGGCCGCGATGCTGGAGGCTGTAGAGCCCGAGATACGTGATGCGCGATGCGTCGGGGACGCCCGCTACGCCGATGATGCCGCACATGCTGCGATCAGTCTCCCATGCGTCGAGGAATGGCGCTGTAATATACGTCGCGCAGCCGGGTGACAGGCTCGTCGATCGCTCCGTCTCGCAGCGTAAGGCGGAAGGCCCCATCCATGGCACCCATCGTGCCGGCGCGGAAGAGCGGGACACCGAGCTCGCCGGCCAATGCCTCTACCGCCGCCGCGCGCTCCGGTGCGCACGTAATCACGGCGCGGCCGTGGGATTCGCTGAACAACAGCTCGTGTGACGTGAGGCGTGCGGCGTGGGGCGTCAGATCGACGTCGAGACCAAAACCCGCTTCCTGGTAAGGGCCGCCCATCGCAACCTCGGCGAGCGCCACGCCGAGGCCTCCATGCGAGCAGTCATGCGCGGACCGGAACAGGCCGCGCTCGGCGCCGGTGACGAGGAACTCGATGAGACGCTTCTCGACCTCGAGATCCACGCGCGGCGGCTGCCCGCCGATGAACTCCTCACAGACCTCCCAGTACGCCGACCCCCCCAGCTCGGCGCGTGTTTCGCCGAGGACGTAGACACCGTCGCCCGGTGCGCGCGCGTGACTCGGCACGGCGCGGTCGGCCCGCGTGAGCAGTCCGATCATCCCCACCACCGGTGTCGGATCGACGGCGCCTGTCGGACTCTCATTGTAGAACGACACGTTGCCGCCCGTCACCGGTGTCCCGAGTGTGCGGCACGCATCGGCGATGCCACGGCACGCCTCGCGGAACTGGTAGAAGACGGCGGGACGCTCGGGACTGCCGAAGTTCAGGCAGTCGGTGATGCCGAGTGGCCGGGCGCCGGTGCAGGCGACGTTGCGCGCCGCTTCGGCGACCGTCGCCTTGCCGCCCTCGTACGGATCGAGGCGCACGTAGCGGCTGTTGCAGTCGGTCTTCACCGCGATCCCGAAGTCCTCGTGACGGACGCGCAGCACGCCGGCGTCGCCGCCGGGAGCGATCACGGTGCTCGCCTGGACCGTCGAGTCGTACTGCTCGAACACCCACTTTTTGCTGGCAAGTGACGGAGAATCCAAAAGCGCGAGTAACGCGTCTAGAGGCGTGTAACTGCGTGCGGCGTGCGGCGCAGAAGCACGAAGCTGCGCGACTATGGGGTCTTCTTGCGCTTCTGGATTGTAGACCGGACAGTCGTCTACGAGGCGTTGCCCGGGGATTTCAACGACGACTTTGCCCTGCCAGGTGCAGCGGTACATACCGTCGTCTGTCACTGCGCCGATCGGCGTGGCGGCGAGCTCCCACTTTGCGGCGATTGCCTGGACCTCCTTCACGCGGTCGGTCTTCGCCACAACCAGCATGCGTTCCTGCGACTCCGAGAGGAGGATCTCATATGGCGTCATCCCCGGCTCACGCGTGGGGACCTTGGACAAATCGATCTCGACGCCGACGCCACCGCGCGCCGCCATCTCTGCCGAGGATGACGTGAGTCCAGCGGCGCCCATGTCCTGGATGGCGACGATGTGGCCGGAGGCGATCAGCTCGAGACTCGCTTCCAGCAGCAGCTTCTCGGTGAACGGGTCGCCCACCTGCACCTGGGGGCGGCGCTGCTCGCTTTCGTGGGTCAGCTCCTCCGAGGCGAATGACGCGCCATGAATCCCGTCCCGGCCGGTGCTCGAGCCAACGGCGAGCAGAATGTTGCCCACGCCATGCGCCGCGGCCTTGATCAGGTCCTTCTCTTTCAGCACGCCGACGCACATCGCATTGACCAAGGGATTGCCGGAGTAGCCAGGCGCGAAATCCACCTCACCACCGAGCGTCGGGACGCCCACGCAATTCCCGTAGTCGCCGATGCCGCGGACGACGCCGGCGAACAGATAGCGGTTGCGGGCCTCCTCGAGCGGACCGAACCGCAGGCTGTTGAGCAGCGCCACAGGTCGGGCGCCCATCGTGAAGACATCGCGCAAGATGCCGCCCGCGCCCGTCGCCGCGCCCTGGTAGGGCTCGACCGCCGAGGGGTGGTTATGGGACTCGATCTTGAAGGCCACCGCCCAGCCGCCGGGCAACCGCAGCACGCCCGCGTTTTCACCCGGCCCCTGCACGACCTGCGGCCCGGTGGTCGGGAATGTCTTGAGGATCGGCCGCGAGTGTTTGTAGGAGCAGTGCTCGCTCCACAGCGCGGAAAAGATGCCCAGCTCGGGGAACGTGGGCGTCCGGCCGAGCATCGCGACGATGCGGGCGTATTCTTCGGATGTGAGGTTGTGGTCCTGCACCAGCTCCGGGGTGATCTGCGGGTCGGTCACTTCCGGGTCACGCCCTTCGCGACCGCGCGAAAGACGCGCGCCAGGATGTTGGGCGCCGACGTCTTCATCAACGCCTCGGCCTCATCGGCATCGAACCAGACGCCGTGGCAATGGGTGCACTGATCGATCTGAACTCCGTCCCAGTCGTGGGTAATGAGGTCGTAGCCGCACTTGGGACACTTCATGTGATGCTTCCCGCGCTCCGTCTCCGCGGCGGCGTGCTGCGCGGCGGCACGCTGTTGCCGCAGCAGCTCGGCGTCGCGGCGCGCGAAGTACTCGTCTTCGTTCTTGCTCGGCTTCTCGTGTGTCATGGACTCGCCGGAGGAGGTGCGGGCGGAGGCGGGATGTGCAACGTGTCGCCGCCGGGGTTCGCGATCGGGACGCGTCCGGGGGGCGACGACGATTCGCCCGAATACCGGTGGCCGTCCCAGCGGACGATCGCGTCGACGACGTGCCCGTTCTGGAGCGTCACCACGTCCAGAGTACCGCAGGTGTATTCGCAGCCGTTTTGGAAGAAGAGGTAGGTGTATTGACCGACGCGCCGCACGGCCGCGGGCGATCCCCATAGCTCGTAGATCTCGCGCTCGCTCATGCCTGGATTGACCGTGCCCGTGTCGTTCGAGACATAGGCAACGTCGTGCGTGAGCGGGCCACCCGGGGCCTGCGGGAGCTTGGGTGGACGCGGGTGCTGCGCCGCCGCCTGCTGTTGTTGCTGCCGCTCCTGCTGCGACGTTACGCGCACCGCGGCCGTATCGGGCGCGGGACGCGCCGGCGGCGGTGCCGGCGCCTGGGTTGTGGTGCGGCCGCGGAGTTTGTCCCACGCCAGCTTCAACTTCGCCTTCGCGGCGTCGACCTGGTCACACCCTGAGGTGGCGACCATCAACAGCGCGCATATCGCCAGCGTGCTGCGTCGCATTGCGAGCCTCCAGAGAGAGGAAGACGCGGGCGCCGTCCTGACCACCTAACACCTGCGCGTTGCGGCGCTCCGGATGCGGCATGATCCCCACCACATTGCGGCCGGCATTACAGACGCCGGCAATATCGTGCAACGACCCGTTCGGATTCTCCGTGACGTAGCGCCAGACCACCTGACCGTTGGCCTCGAGCAGCGCCGCCGTCTCGGTGTCCGCCACGTAGCGGCCGTCGCCGTGCGCGATCGGCAACGTCAGCTCTTCGCCACGCTCGTAGCCGTCCGTGAACGGGGTATCGGCGGCCTCGACCCGCACGCGCACGGGCCGCGACAAGAACTTGAGCCGCGCATTGCGCATCAGCGCGCCCGGCAGCAGGCCCGCTTCGCACAGAATCTGGAAGCCGTTGCAGATGCCGAGCACGGCAAGCCGGGAAAGACGACTACGGCGACACGCTGCATTCGTAATCCTCGGTCACGGGATTGGCGAGGAGCCGGTCGCACATCGAGCGGGCCTTGGCCGCCGCCTCCTCGCGGGTCGCCGCCTGCACCTGTAACACCAGGTGTTTGCCGGCCCGGACACTGGCGACGTCGCCAAAGCCGAGCGCCTGGAGAGCGTGCTGCACCGCCTGGCCCTGGGGATCGAGGAGCGAGGCCCGCGGCATCACGCGGATTTCCACGGTATACCCGCTCACGCCGCCCCTCCGGTCCCGGGACGCCGCGGTCCGCGGTAGGTCTGCACGCTCTCGTCGATCACAATCGGACCCGCGATCTCCGCCTCCTCGTCCTCGGCGGGGGCCCGGAAGAAGCCGAGCAGGATGGCGCGCCCCACACCGTAGATCATGTAGACGATGCCCAGGGGGAACAGGAACACGTCGTGCTGCCAGATGCCGAATACCAGGATAACAACAATCAGCGCGAGGCCCAATAGTCCGCTGACGGTGCGGAAGCCCGCCCGGGGCAGTGTGGCGTAGTGGACGTTGCTCACCATGAGAATCGTCAAGGCGATCATCAGGAACGTGAGCGACAGGTGCCAGGGGATGCCGTGCAGCGAGGCGTACAATTCCGTCTGGGAGAACGGATAGTAGGTGGCGAGCGTCATGCCGGCCGCCGGAGAGGGCAGGCCGATGAAGTACGACTTGGCGCGGCCCGCCTGCATGACGTTGAAGCGTGCCAGCCGGATGGCCGCCGCCATCACGTAGAAGTAGCAGAAGATCCAGGATGCCGAGCCCCCGGTCGTGAACTCGACCTGATACATAAGGAAAGCGGGGGCGACCCCGAAGCTCACGATGTCGACGAGGCTGTCGAGCTCGGCCCCGAACCGGGTCCCGGTCCCCGAGATGCGCGCGACGCGCCCGTCCAGCGTGTCGAGGATGCCGGCGAAGACGATGAACCAGCCGGCGCGGTAGAAGTCGCCGCGCGTGGCCAGCACCATCGCCCAAATACCGAAGAACAGATTGAACAGCGTGAACAGGCTCGGGACGATGATCACGACGCGCCGCAACGGCAAAGGCGGCGGTCTCATGCGTACTCCGCGAGGACGGTACCGCCAACCCGCACGCGGTCGCCCGGTTTCACCTTGACGACGGGCCGCGCCGAAAGCGGCAGAAAGACGTCGGTGCGGGAGCCGAACCGGATCAGGCCGAGGCGGCCGCCCTGGGTGACGCGGTCGCCCGGCTTCGCATCGGTCACGATCCGCCGCGCGATCAGGCCAGCGATCTGTCGCACCAGCACCCGTCCGCGTGGGCCACGCATCCCGACCGACGACTGCTCGTTGTCGAGGCTCGCCTTTTCGTCGGCCGCGTGCAGGAACTTGCCCTTGTTGTAGTGCACCAGCTCGACGGTGCCGTCGATCGGATAGCGGTTCACGTGCACGTCGAAGACGGACAGGAAAATCGAGATGCGCACGGCCCGTTCTTTCACGTACATCGGTTCGTCGGTTTCGGTCACGTGAACCACGTGTCCTTCCGCGGCGGCGACGATATAGCGCTCACCGCGGGGGCCGGGACGAATGGGATCGCGAAAGAATGCGACGACCCAGATCGCCAGGATCGCGAGGATGACGGCGAGCGGCCACCACAGGAAAGCGGCGGCCAGCGTCAGGACCCAGGCTGCGGCGATGAACGGCCATCCCTCGGGCGCTATCCTCACTCCAGCTCGGTTCCCGTAATGCGCCGATACGCGTCCCGATAGCGCTCACTGGTTGCGTGCACGACGTCGGCCGGCAAGGGCGGTGGCGGAGCCTCGCCATTCCACGTGCCCTGCTTCTTCAGGTCCGCCAGGTAATCGCGCAACGGCTGTTTGTCGAAGCTCGGCTGGCCGCGGCCCGCCTGATAGCGGTCGGCGGGCCAGAAGCGCGAGGAGTCGGGCGTCAGGATCTCGTCGATGACGATGAGATCGCCGTCCGATGTGGTCCCAAACTCGAACTTCGTGTCGGCGATGATGATCCCGCGCTGCGCGGCGTAGTCGCGGCCCGCCTCGTACAGCGCCAAACTGGCGCCACGGAGCCGCTCCGCGGTGAGGCGCCCGAGGCCCTGGACGACGTGGTCGAAGGTGACGTTCTCGTCGTGCCCCTGTTCGGCTTTGGTCGCGGGCGAAAAGATCGGGGGATCGAGCTGGGCGCTTTCCACGAGTCCTGCGGGCATCGGTTCGCCGGCGAGCGTCCCCGACTGTTGGTACTCGGCCCAGGCCGAACCGGAGATGTAGCCGCGCACCACGCACTCGAACGGCACCGGCGTGGCGCGGCGCGTCAGCATCGCGCGGCCGTGCAACTCGTCACGGTGCGGGGCCAGGGTGGGGACGCGCGCCACGATTTCGTCGGCGTCGGCTGTCAACAGGTGGTGAGGCATCACGGACTTCAGGCGCGCGAACCAGAACGCGCTCAGTTGGGTCAGCACGGCGCCCTTGTGCGGCACCGCCTCGCGCATGACCACGTCGAACGCGCTCACGCGGTCGCTGGCGACCAGGTGGAGAGTGGCATCGTCCACGGCGTAGACTTCGCGGACCTTGCCGCGCCGGACCAACGGCAACGGCAGCGTGCTTTGCACCAGCACTCCTCCGGTCATACCTCAACCTCCGCTGCGGCTGCCGCGGGGGCGGCCGCTTGAATGGAACGCATCAAGTCGGGGAGCACCCGATCGAGGAAGTCGTCCACCTGCTGCGGCGCGCGGCCGACGTAGGCGGCCGGATCGAGCTCTTCCGCGCTCGCGCGCACAGCCAGACGCTTGAATTCGGGCGCGCGGGCCAAACGGTCGAGCAGGCCCTCGGACCCCTCCAGGCTTTGCGTCCGGATCACTTCGTGGAGCTGCTGGCGATCGCCGCCGGCCTTCACACCGCGCATCAGCAGCCGCTCGGTGGCGAGATAGGGCATCGCCTTCGCCACATGCTGGGCGATGGTCGCCTCGCGGACCTCGAGCCCCGCCGCAACGTTGGTGGCGAGCACCAGGATCGCGTCCGCCGCGAGGAACGCTTCCGGAATGACCAGCCGGCGGTTGGCGCTGTCGTCGAGCGTGCGCTCGAGCCACTGCGCCGCGGCGGTGTGCCAGGCGTTGCCCTCCAGCTCGATCACGAACCGCGCCAGACTGGTCATCCGCTCGGCGCGCATCGGGTTGCGCTTGTAGGGCATGGCGGACGATCCCACCTGCTCGCTCTCGAACGGCTCGAGCAGCTCGCCCTCGTGCTGGAGCAGCCGCAGATCGGTCGCGAACTTGGCCGCCGACTGCGCGACGCCGGACAGCACCGCGAGTACCTGGCCGTCGAGTTTGCGCGTGTAGGTCTGCCCCGTGATGGGAAGGACGTGGTCGAACCGCATCGCGCGCGAGACCCGGCTGTCGAGCTCGGCGACCTTGGCGTGATCGCCGTCGAACAGCTCGAGGAAGCTCGCCTGCGTGCCGGTCGTGCCTTTCACGCCGCGGAAACGCAGCGTCGCGATCCGGTTCAGCAGCTCTTCGGCATCGAGCGCGAGGTCCTGCATCCACAGCGTCGTGCGCTTGCCCACGGTGGTGAGCTGCGCCGGTTGGAAGTGCGTGTAGGCGAGGCAGGGCAGGGCGCGATAGCGCCGCGCGACTTTGCCCATCGCGACGAGTACGGCGCCGATTCGTCCCAACAGCAGCTGCATCGCCTCGCGCATCAGCACGAGATCGGCGTTGTCGGTGACGTAGGCGCTGGTCGCGCCGAGATGAATGAAGGGACGAGCCGCCGGCGCCTGATCGCCCAGGTGATGGATGTGGGCCATGACGTCATGGCGCAGGCGCCGCTCGTATTCCGCGGCTTTCTCGAGGTCGGCGTCGTCGAGGTGCGAGCGAAGCTGATTCACTGCTGCATCCGGGATCCCGACTCCCAGATCCTTTTGCGCCTGCATCAGCGCCAGCCAGAGCCGGCGCCACAGACCGATGCGCCGGCGCTCGCCCCAGAGCGCCTGCATCGCGGGAGAGGCGTAGCGCGCGGAGAGCGGCGAGACCCAGCTCAAACCGCGGCCTTCGCCCGCGCGACCAGCTTGCTCCAATCCGAGAGGAACTGGTCGAGGCCGCGGTCGGTCAGCGGGTGGAGCAGCAGCTTCTTCAGAACCTCGGGGGGCAACGTCGCGACGTCGGCGCCGATCATCGCCGCTTCCACGACGTGGCGCGGGTGACGGATCGACGCGGCCAGAATCTCGGTCTCGATGTTGTAGTTATCGAAGATGACACGCGCCTCGCGGATGACGTCCATCCCTTCCTGTCCCACGTCGTCCAGCCGCCCGATGAATGGGCTCACGTAGGACGCGCCCGCTTTGGCGGCGATGAGACACTGCACGCTCGAGAAACAGAGGGTGACGTTGGTGCGGATGCCCGCGGCCGCGAGCCGGCGCACCGCGATCATTCCATCCTCGAGCATCGGGATCTTCACGACGATGTTCTCGGCGATCTTCGCGAGCTCGGTGCCTTCCTTGACCATCCCGTCGGCATCGACCGCGACGACCTCGGCCGACACCGGTCCGTCGACGAGCGAGCAGATCTCCTTCAGCACGTCGCGCGGATCGAGATCGCCGGCCTGCTTCGATAGCAGCGAGGGATTGGTCGTGATGCCATCGATCAGGCCGGCCTGCGCCGCCCAACTAATGTCCTTGAGACTCGCCGTGTCCAGGAAAAACTTCATGACGTACCCACCTCGGCGTAGAGGTCCGGAGGATAGCGCACCGCTTCCAGGTACAGACCCTGGGGCGGGGCCGGCGGACTGGCCGCCAGGTTATCAGTCGCAGCGAGCAGACGGGGGAAATCCGCCGGCGGGCGCCGGCCGAGGGCGATGTCGACCATGGTGCCCACAATGAAGCGCACCATGTGATGCAGGAATCGATCGGCCTCGACCGTGAACGCCATTCCCACTCCGTCCGCACGCGGCGCCCATTGCGCAAGCGCCACGCGGCATCGGTAGTGGGCTGTGTTCGCTCCCGCCGCGGCCAAGCCACGAAAGTCGTGCCCGCCGATCAAGGCCTCTGCGGCGCTCTCCAGCGACCGGACGTCGAGCGGTCGACCCAGAGCCCATTCGTACGGCCTGCGGAACGGCGACGCCGCACCCTCATCGGTACCGATCTGATACCGGTAGCGCCGCGCCGTGGCGCTGCGCCGTGCGTCGAAGCCGGGCCGCATGACGTGCACCTGCTGCACCCAGATCTCGCGCGGCAGCAGAGCATTGAGTGCGCGACGCAGATCTGCCGGCTGCGCGGTCCAGCGCTCGTCCCCGAGAAAACTCACACCCTGCCCGAGGGCATGGACGCCCGTGTCGGTGCGTCCCGCGCCGGTCGCCGGCGTCCGCCGGCCCATCAGCCGCTCGAGCACCGCCTCGAACTCCGCCTGCACGGTGCGATCGACCGGCTGCCGCTGCCACCCTGCGAAGCCGCCCCCGTCGTATTGGATCACCGCGAGGAAGGGGCGGCCTGTCACGCCGGGAAAGATGCAACTCGTTGTCACTATTTGACAAGGGTGATAGCCTTAATCCTGCATGGACTCTCCGCTGCGCCGCGCGCTGACCGCGCTCGCCAATCGCCAGTCGCTGTCCGAAGAACAGACGGCTGAAGTGTTCGGCGTCGTCATGAATGGCGAGGCGACGCCCGCGCAGATCGGCGGGCTGCTCATGGGGCTGCGTGCGAAAGGCGAGACCGCCGACGAGCTGGCTGGTGCCGCGCGTGCGCTGCGCCAAGCCATGGTGCGCGTAACCGCGACACAGGATCACCTGGTGGACACCTGTGGCACCGGTGGCGGGAGCGTCCCCACCTTCAACATCTCGACCGTCGCCGCCCTCGTGACCGCTGGAGCAGGAGCGGTCGTGCCCAAACACGGCAATCGATCGTTTACGTCACGCTGCGGGTCCGCGGATGTGCTCGAGGCACTCGGCGTCCGGATCGTGCTCGATGCACAGACGGCGAGCCGCGTGTTGAACGAAGCGCGAGTCGTATTCTTGTTCGCTCCCAACTTCCATCCCGCCATGAAGCACGTCGGCGTGGTGCGGCGGGAGCTCGGGACGCCGACGCTCATGAACCTCGTGGGTCCGCTCGCGAATCCGGCCGGCGTGCGCCGGCAGGTGGTCGGCGTGGCCGATCCCGATCGCGCCGCGATTGTCGCCGACGCGCTCGCGCGGCTCGGCGCCGAGCATGCGCTCGTCGTGCATGGTCGCATCGGCATGGACGAGATCTCACCGCACGGCATCACCGACGTGTGGGAGGTGAAGGACGGCGCGGTGCGCAGTTGGGAAATCGATCCCGCGCGTTTCCGTCTGGGAATCAACGACGTGGGAGATCTGCAGGGTGGAGAGCCGGCAGCCAATGCGGAGCGGCTGGAGCGGATTCTGGGGAACGGTTCCGCCGATCCGTCAGGACTGGCGGCGGTGCTTTTGAACGCCGGGGCGGCGATCTACGTCGCGGGGATCGCCGGGTCGCTGGCCGAAGGCATCGGCCGCGCGCGCGAGGTGGTTGCGTCCGGAGCGGCGCGCGCCGCGCTCGATCGCCTGCGCAAAGCGACGGCTAGTACTTCCTGATGACGCCGACGACCACGCCCTGGACGATGACGTCGCGCTCATTGAGGCGCAGCGGCTGCAGCGTGTCGTTCGCCGGCTGCAGCCTGATCCACCCGCCGGGCTCGCGGTAGAACCGCTTGACCGTGGCGCCTTCTCCATGGACGAGTGCGATCACCGTCTGGCCGGCGTCGGCCTGGTTGCGCTCCTGCACGACGACGTAGTCGCCGTCCTTGATATGCTCGTCGATCATGGAGTCGCCGCGGACCTTCAGGACGTAGCTGCGGCCGCGTCGCGGCAGGAGCTCGTCCGGTACGGCGATCGTCTCGTCACTGGTGAGCGCCTCGATCGGGGCGCCGGCGGCGACCAGGCCGAGCAGCGGCAGTTCGGTAGCGCCGGTCTGCCCCTTGGGCGGGACGATCTCGATCGCCCGGCTCTCGTTGTGGGTGCGGCGGATGTACCCTTTGCGCTCGAGATTCGTGAGGTGTTCGTGCACCGTCGCCAGCGACTGGAACCCAAACTGGCGGGCAATCTCCTCGAAGCTGGGGGCGTACCCCTTCTCTTCGATGTGTTTCCCGATGAAATCGAGGATCTCGCGCTGGCGCCGCGTAACCGGCATTGTTGCTCCCGAAGATTTACCGAACCATAATCTACCCGAATAACGCCCGAACGCAAGGATGCCAGATAACCCACGCCGCCCCTCGCTCGACGCTATTCTGGCCGTAACCCGGACACGCGTCGAGGCTCTCAAAAGGAGGGCCGCCGACCTGGAACGGCGGGCCGCAGCCGCCCCGCCGGTACGGCCGTTCCAAGAGCCTACCGACGAGGTGGGGCTGATAGCGGAAGTGAAACGCCGCTCGCCCTCACAAGGAGATATCCGGACCGATCTTGACCCTGTGCAGCACGCACGCGCATACGTCAGCGGGGGCGCAGTCGCCGTTTCGGTGCTGACGGAGGAAGCGCACTTTGGAGGATCGATCGAGGATCTGGAGCGGGTTGCGGCGGCGGTACGAGTGCCGGTGCTACGCAAGGACTTTATCCTCGACGAACTGCAGATAATGGAGGCGCGGGCGGCGGGAGCGAGTGCCGTGCTCCTTATCGTGAGAGCGCTGGCCCCTGACACGCTGCAGCGCCTCGCGCGGGCGGCAGCCGCATGGCAGTTGGCGACGCTGATCGAGGTTCACTCCGCGTCCGAGCTCGAGCCCGCCTTGGCCGCCGGGCCGGGGGCGATCGGCGTGAACGCGCGGGACCTCTCGACATTTGCGGTCGATTTGCGAGGGGCAGAAGCGGTGATTCGGGACGTTCCCAGCCATGTCGCCGTCGTCGCGGAGAGCGGAATCGAGAGCCGGGCAGACGTAGAACGGGTCGCAGCCGCGGGCGCGGATTTCGTGCTCGTCGGCACGAGCGTGGCGCGACAGAAGGATCCTGAGCACGCGGTCAGCGCGCTGACTGGGGTGAAGAGACAGACTAGAAGAAAAGGATGACCGTAACCGAGACCGGGCGATTCGGCCCTTATGGGGGCCGCTATGTCCCCGAGACGCTCATGCATGCGCTCGAGGAGCTGGCGCACGTCTACGACGACGCCCGCAACGATCCGCGGTTTTGGGCCGAGCTCGAGGCCTTGCTCAAGAACTATGTCGGTCGGCCGACGCCGATCACTGCGGTTCCGCGATTGTCCGCCCAGGTCGGTGCCCAAGTCCTGCTCAAGCGCGAAGACCTGAATCACACCGGCGCCCACAAGATCAACAACACACTGGGACAGGTGCTGCTGGCGCAGCGCATGAACAAGCGGCGCATCATCGCGGAGACGGGTGCGGGCCAGCACGGCGTTGCCACCGCCACGGTGTGCGCCCGGTTTGGTCTCGAGTGCGTGGTGTACATGGGCGAAGAGGACATGCGGCGGCAACGCCTCAATGTCTACCGCATGGAGTTGATGGGTGCGACGGTCGTGCCGGTGACGTCGGGTACGCGCACGCTGAAGGATGCCACGAATGAAGCGCTGCGCGACTGGGTCACCAACGTCACATCAACCCACTATATCATCGGGTCGGTCGTGGGGCCGGATCCGTTCCCACGTCTGGTCCGCGATTTCCAATCGGTGATCGGACGCGAGGCGCGCGCGCAGATGCTGGACCAAGTGGGTCGCCTGCCGAGCATGGTCGTCGCGTGCGTGGGCGGCGGGTCGAACGCCATCGGGATCTTCACCGCCTTTCTCGAGGACAAATCGGTACGGCTGGTTGGCGTCGAGGCGGCGGGGGAGGGCGTCGCAAGTCACAAACACGCCGCGACCCTGGGCGCCGGGCGTCCCGGCGTCTTCCACGGCAGCATGAGCTACTTGCTCCAGGACGCCGACGGACAAGTCCAACCGGCGCACAGCGTTTCCGCCGGCCTCGACTATCCCGGCGTGGGCCCGGAACATGCTTAACTGAAAGACACGGGGCGGGTATTGTATGAAGCCGTGACGGACCGGGAGGCTCTGGACGCCTTCGCCGCCCTGTCGCGGCTGGAAGGTATTCTTCCGGCTCTCGAGAGCGCCCACGCCATCGCCTGGGTCATGAAGGCGAAGCGAGCCTCTGACGATCTCATCCTGATCAACCTGAGTGGCCGTGGCGACAAGGACGTCGCCATGGTCGCCGAGCTTACGGGAGCAGCGATCTGACGAATCCGCAGGCCGAGATCCCCGAGCTAGCCCTCCCGCCGTCACAGGTCGAGGAGCTGATGCAGGTCGTCAGCAAGGGGATGCGGGCGACGCAGCTCTACCTCCCGAACAATCCGGTCTATCAGCGCGCCGTCGACAACATCCGCACTGCGTTCCGGCAGATCTGGCAAGCCACCGACGATCTGATCTTCGACATCGGCGAGACAGAAATCCGCTGGGAGGATCACTCCATCTACAGCCAGGACCAGCGCCACGAGAGCATCGCCTGGACGCTGTTCAAGGACGGCGTCCGCTCGCTCACGTTCAAGCCCGGCGTCGAGGACGCGGAGATCGTGCGCTTCCTCGCCGTGTTGCAGCAGGCAAAGAATCTCCAGGCCGACGCGGCCGACGATCTGTTGACGCTGCTCTGGGCGGAGGACTTCCAGTTCGTCACCTACACCTTCCGCGAGCTGGCCAGCGAGAACGCGGTCCCGATCGAGCGCTCGGAGAAGGGCGCCCCGACGATCGGCGGGGGCGGCACGCCCGGCGGCGACGGCGGCTCGGCGGATCCGGCGACCGTCCGGCACCAAGTGGAAGAAGAAGCGCCCCCCAAGCGCGAAGGGCTGGTGTCGATCGACGACTTCGACACGACGCTCTACTTCCTCGAAGACAAGGAGATCGAGTACCTCCACAAGGAAGTCGAGCGCGAGTACGCCCAGGATCTGCGCGGCAACGTGCTTGCGATGTTGTTCGATCTCCTCGAGCTGCAGACGTACGGCACCGTACGCGCCGAGCTGATCTCGATCGTCGAAAACTTCATTCCGTATCTGCTGGGAGCGGGCGACTTCCGCTCGGTCGCGTTCATCCTGCGTGAATGCAAGGTCATCTTGCAGCGCGCCCGCGAGCTGATTCCGGAGCATCGTCAGGTCCTGGAGGCCCTGCCCACCCGGCTCTCGCAGGCCGACGCCCTGTCGCAGCTCTTGCAATCGCTCGATGAAGCGACCAGCCACCCGACCGAAGACGAGTTGAGCGAGCTGTTCAGCGAGCTGCGCGCCGACGCCCTCGGGACGCTGATGGGATGGCTGCCGAAGCTCACCAACGAGCGGGTCAAAGCACTGGTGCAGAACTCCGCCGAGCGCCTCGCGCAGGCGCACGCGGCGGAGGTGCTGAAGGCCCTGGCCAGCGCCGATCCCGCCGTCCAGCTCGAGATGGTCCGCCTCGCCGGCCGCCTGAAGCTGCCCGGCGCACCGGACGGCATGGGCCCCTTGCTCGAGCGTGGCGAGCGCGAGCTGAAGCTTGCCGTGGTCGAGGCGCTGACGACGATCGGAAGTCCGAGTGCCACCCGGCTGCTCGAGAAAGCCATCGACGATGCGGAACGCGACGTGCGCATCACCGCCGTCAAGTTCCTGGGCCAGCGCGGCCACCGGAATGCCTTCCCGCGCATCGAAGCCGCGGTCGTCGGCAACAAGCTCAAGGACGCCGACCTGACCGAGAAGATGTCGTTCTTCGAAGCCTATGGCGCGCTCGCTGGCGAGTCCGGGATCGCGACGCTCGAGAAGCTGCTCGTAGGCAAAGGCGGCTTGCTCGCGCGCAAGGAAGATCCCGAGACGCGCGCGTGCGCAGCGATGGCGCTCGGCAAGATGCGCACACCGGCCGCGCGGGACATCCTCCAGAAGGTCTCGCAGGACAAGGAGGCCCTCGTGCGCAACGCCGTCAGCCGCGCCCTGCGCGAGGTCGGGACGGCCGCGGCAGGAGGGGGCGACAAAGCGTGACGGCACCAGCGGGCGGGGCGGGCAGCAAGCGGCCTTCGATGATGGAGACCGTCCAGACGACGGACGGCTTCCTCCGCCACGCGGGGCGCGATTTCCTCATCGTCCTGTACACGGCGTTCCGGTCGCTCAAGCTCTATCCGATCGAGAACACGCAGGTCCAGAAGGCGCTCGATGATCTCGCCGCCACGACCAAACAATTGCTCGACGTCGAACGCGAGCTCGAGATCCGGCTGCAGGGCGAATTCATCTTCGTCAACTCGACGCGGCTGCGCCTCGATCTCGACAACTACGCCTCGTTCTCCCACATCCTCAATGTCTTCCAGCAATGCGGCATCGGCGCCGTGCGGCTCGACGAAGGTGTCGACCGCCGCCAGCTACAGGTGTTCGTCTCGCTGCTGCTCGCCTATGCGGCGAAGGAAGCGAATCCCAACAAGCTGTTCGAGCTGTCGCAGAAGCTGAGCGATGGCGGCGTCGCGCACGTCAGCGTCGAGCCGCCGCTCGAGGCCGAGGAGGACGTCGAGGAGGAAGAGCGGCTGAAGGAAGCCGCGAAGCGCACCTACGCGCGGTCGGTGGCGGTGACGAAAGAGGTGATCAACAGCATTCGCATGGGCCGCACCGCCAACGTCAAGAAGGTGAAGCGCGCGGTGCAGGCGATCGTGGACCAGGTGCTCAACAACGAGTCGTCGCTCGTGGGGCTGACCACGCTGCGCGACTACGACGAATACACATTCACCCACTCGGTCAACGTCTGCATTTTCTCGGTCGCGCTGGGCCGGAAGCTGGGGCTCACCAAGCTGCAGCTGTACGATCTCGGGATGGCCGCCCTGTTCCACGACGTCGGCAAATCGCGCGTGCCGCTCGAGGTCCTGAATAAGGAAGGCGGCCTCACCGAAGAGGAGTGGCGCATCATGCAGGCCCACCCGTGGCTGGGGGTCCTGACGCTCTTCGGGCTGCGCGGCTACGGCGAGATCCCCTACCGCGGCATGGTGGTGGCCTACGAGCACCACATGAAGATCGACCTGACCGGGTATCCGAAGTCGATCCGCACGCGCTTGCTGTCCATTTACTCCAAGGTGATCGCGGTCGCCGACGGCTTCGACGCTGCGACGAGCCGGCGCGTCTATCAAACCGTGCCCATCCAGCCCGACCAGGTGCTCAAGGAGATGTGGGAGAATCCGCGGCGCGGGTACGACCCGGTGGTCGTGAAGGCGTTCATCAACCTGATCGGGATCTATCCAGTCGGCACGTGCGTCATCCTCGACACCTATGAAGTCGCGCTGGTGCACAACGCCAATCCCGACGTGGCCCACGTGCATCGCCCCGTCGTGCGCCTCGTGACGACGCCCGATGGCGCGCTGTTGCATCCCGGCACGGTCGTCGATCTTTCACAGAAGGATGCCAACGGCAACTTCCCGCGCACCATCGTCAAGGCCACCGACCCTGTCAAATACGGTATCAACGTCAGCGACTACTTTGTCTGAGAATGCCCCCCCCATCGCTTCCCGGTGGCGGGCGCTCGGCACATCGCGGGCGCTGATCCCGTACCTCACCGCCGGCTTTCCCACACCTCGTGCCTCACTCGAAGCCCTGCGCCGGGTCGCCGCCGCGGGGGCGGATTTCGTCGAGGTGGGAGTGCCGTTCTCTGACCCGCTCGCCGACGGCCCGACGATCCAGCGCACGACCCAGACGGCGCTGGAGCAGGGCATGACCGTGGCGCGCGTGCTCGAGCTGGTCCATGCGGCCGCGCTCGACGTGCCCGTCATCATCATGACGTATCTGAATCCCGTGCTCGCCTATGGCGTGCCGCGTTTCGCGCAGGACGCACGGGCGGCGGGAGCGGCGGGCGCCTTGCTCACGGATCTGCCCGCGGGCGCTGATCCTGAGGTGGAGCGTGCCGTGACGACGAATGGGCTCGATTTGATTCGTCTGGTCGCGCCGACCACCGATGACCGACGACTGAAAACCGCGTTGAGCGGAGCCACGGGATTCGTCTACCTGATCTCGCGCCTCGGCGTGACCGGGGCGCGTGCCGATGCGCCGCCCGACCTCGAGGCACAGGTGAAGCGCATCAGGGCGGCGAGCCCCGCCCCGCCCGCGGCGCGCGTGCCGGTCGCCGTGGGCTTTGGCATCAGCACGCCGGCGCAAGCCGCCGCCGCGGCGCGCGCGGCGGATGGCGTCGTGGTCGGCAGCGCACTGATGGATGCGCTGGCGACGGGCGGGGTCTCGGGAGCCGAACGGCTGACGCGCGAGCTCGCCGCTGCGGTGCACGCATGAAAGTCTCGCGCTTCGTCAGCATCTATAGCCAGGGGCTCGCGTGGATTGGCGCGGCGCTGTTGATCGCCGTGCTCGGGACCGACCGGCGCTGGCTGGGCCAGATGCTCGAGATCGCCGTGCTCTTCGGCGCGGCGGTCGCGCTGCGCGGCCTGTCCGTCCCACTCAGCAAGTATTCGTATCTGACGCAGACCGCCCTGGTCGGACTCGCGGGCAGTCTGCTGGTGGGTGTGCCGGCGACCGCCTTGGCCATTGCCGGGGCCACCGTCGTCACCGATTCGCTGTGGCAGCGCAAGCCACTGCGCGTGGCATGGATCAATCTGGGTCGCGAAGTCATCACGCTCGTCGCGGCGTACGGGGTTTACGCGGCGGCATTGCATTGGCTCGACATGCCGAACGGTGCGCCAGCCCTGAACATCGAGCTCCTGCCCGGGCTTGCGGGCTACGCGCTCGCCTATTTCGTGTTCGGCCGCGTGCTCTTCTACGTCAGCCTCATCATCCGTGCCAAGCTGGAGCCGGCCGAGCGGCTGATGATCGTGCGGTACGAAGTGATCGCCTACGCGGCGACGCTCCTCGCCGCCACGATCTTCGTCGGCGCCGTGGTGGCGTGGTCGTTCGGCGCCTGGATCCTGGTCGGGCTGGTGCTCACGTTCCTCGGCCTGCTCCTCAAGCAGATGATCGAAGAAGCGATCTCCGCCGAGGAGTTGAACAAGATCCACGCGATGGAAGCGGTCATCACGGCGAACATCAGTCTCGCGGATTCCTTCCAGCGCATCGAGCGGCTGGCGAACCGTCTCGTCGACTGGGGCGATTTCCGGATCTATCGGCTGCGCGAGGGCGTCATGTCGCTGGTGCACCGCTCCGAGCGGGGGCGCGACAGTCGCGGCGAGCCCTCGGAGGATACGACGGCGCTGCGGCAGACGGTGGCGGCGACGGGCGAGACCGTCGTGATCGACGACGTCACCCGCGACAAGCGCGTCGCCGACGCGCCGCTCGCGGTCCAAAGCCTCGTGATCGTGCCGCTCAAGTTCGGCGATCAGGTCATCGGCACGCTCGAGCTCGAGCATCACAAGAAGCACTGCTACCGGCGCCAGGACATCCTTACGATCACCACGTTCGCGAGCCAGCTGGCCACCGCGGTCCACATCACCGATCTGCGGCGTCCCCTCGTCGAGACGGTGGAACGCATGACGCGCCAGCTCGCCACGATCGCCCAGACGGCGGAAACGTTGAAGGGCGCGGCGTCCGCGGTCGCGCAATCCACCGGCGTGATTCGAGAGGGAGTACGGCGGGAGGAAGGCGAAGTCTCGGGCGGTCTCGAGGCCACGGAAAGTCTCGCGCAGGTTTCGCGCCGCGTGTCCGATGACGGCGCCGGCGCCGCCCGCGCGTCGACCGCGGCGAGCGACGTCGCCAGCCGTAACCGCACGCAAATCCGCGAGGCAATCGAGCGGCTGGTCGCCCTGAAGACGTTCGTGAGCGAAAGCTCGATCAAAGTGCAGGGGCTCGGTCAGATGAGCCGCCGTATCACCGGCTTCATCGCGTCGATCCGCGAGCTGGCGGACATGACAAACCTGCTGTCGCTCAACGCCGCCATCGAGGCGGCGCGTGCGGGCAAACACGGCAAGGGATTCGGGGTCGTCGCCGATGAGGTGCGCCGCCTCGCCGAGCAGAGCGCGACGGCGGCGGCGGAGGCAGGGGAGCTGGTGCAGGACATCCACACGCAGGTCGGTGAAGTGGTCGAGCAGATGCGCCGCGGCCAGGTCAACGTCGGCGGCGTGGAAGAGTTGTCCGCCGCCGCGCTCGAAGCGCTCGACGCGATCGTCGCCGCGACGGCGGAAGCGACCGCGCACGCGGGCCGCATCACGGCGGCGGCCGGAGAACAGAATCAGGCGTTCGCGCGGCTGCGGGAGCGGATCAATGCGGTCGCCAGCATCGCCGGCCAGAATCGCATCGAGGCCGACGACGTGGCGACGCGCGCCATCCAGGCGGCCGAGGGGCTCACCGATCTCGAGCGGGCGACGCGCGACCTGGAGCAGGTGGCCACGATGCTGCGCGATTTGACGCGCGGGTTCGCCAACGTCAACTGAGCGCGCCTTCGTGGCACTCGGCTCGAACCTGGGTGACCGCGCGGCGCACCTGGCGCACGCGCGGGCGCGGCTGGGGGCATTGCCCGGCACGCGGCTCGTGGCGGCGTCGCGGGTCGAGGAAACGATGCCCCTCGGCCCGGTTGCGCAGCCGCCGTATTTGAACCAAATGGTTCTACTCGAGACCTCGCTCACGCCGGCGGAGCTCCTGGCGCACTGCCTCGCGATCGAGGTGGAGCGGGGCCGAGCGCGGCGCGAGCGGTGGGGACCGCGGACCCTCGACCTCGATATCGTGCGGTATGGCGAGCAGGCGGTGCGGCAACCGGATCTGACGATTCCGCATCCGGAGCTTCGCAACCGCGATTTCTGGCGGCGGGAAATCGCCGAGCTGGAAGGCAAACATGTCTAGCATCACGACGCGCACGTTGCTCGAGATGAAAGAGAAGGGCGAGCGCATCGTCGCATTGACCTGCTACGATGCGCTGTTCGCGCGCCTGCTCGATGCCAGCGGCGTCGACATCCTGCTGGTCGGTGACTCGCTGAATCAGGTGCTCGCGGGGGCGCCGTCCACGTTGTCGGCGACGCTCGATCAGATGATCTACCACACGAACATGGTGCGGCGCGGCACGGAGCACGCCATGGTGGTGTGCGACATGCCGTTCCTGAGCTACCAGATCTCGCCCGAAGACGCGTTGCGCAACTGCGGCCGCGCGATGAAAGAAACGGGCTGCAACGCTGTGAAGATCGAGGGCGGTCAGCCGATGGCGGCAACGGTGCGGCGGCTCGTGGACGTCGGCATCCCCGTCATGGGCCACCTCGGGCTCACACCGCAATCGGTACACGCGCTCGGCGGCTATCGCGTCCAGGGCCGCGAGGATGCCGAGGCGGGCCGGCTGAAGGCCGATGCGACGGCGCTGCAGGACGCGGGTGCGTTCGCGGTGGTGCTGGAGCTCGTGCCGGCGCCGCTCGCGTCGCAAATCACGAAGTCGTTGTCGATTCCGACGATCGGCATCGGCGCCGGTCCGGCCTGTGACGGGCAGGTGCTCGTGCTGCACGACATGCTGGGCTTGAACGATCAGTTCTCGGCCAAATTCGTCAAGAAGTACGCCGCCCTGGCGGAGGATGTGCGCGAAGCGGCCCGGGTGTTCGCGGCGGAGGTGCGCGAGGGCCGCTACCCGGGGCCGGAGCATTCTTTCGGGAAGTGATATTAAATTGTGGTGCACCTTCTCGGGGGGACCGACGCGATGGGAAAGACGGACGACGAAAAGCTCGCCAAGCTGATCAAGAAAAACATGGCGAAGGCCGCGAAGGCCAAGCCTAAGGCGCGCAAGCGCTACGACCCGACGCTGCCGCCGGACAGTACGGACGATGACATCGAGCGTCGCGACTTCTTTTCGGAGATGAAGAAGCGCGAGTTCTAGTTGCGCGAGCTCTCCAACCTTTCAGAGATGCGCTCCTGGTCTCGTGCCGAGCGCTCTCGCCGCCACACCATCGGCTTCGTCCCTACCATGGGCTATCTCCACGAAGGCCATTTGCGCCTCGTGGACCGCGCGCGGGAGCTTGCTGACCGCGTCGTCGTCAGCATTTTCGTCAACCCGCTGCAATTCGGCCCCCACGAGGATCTCGCCCGCTACCCCCGCGACCTGCCGCGCGATCGCACGTTGGCTGGGGCGCGCGGGGTGGATTGTGTATTCGTACCGGACACCGCCGGGATGTATCCGGCGGAACCGCTGGTCCGTGTCGTCCCTGGACCGGTCGCAGACACGCTCGAAGGCATGGCGCGACCGGGCCACTTCACGGGCGTACTCACCGTGGTCGCGAAGCTGTTTGACATCGTCGAGCCGGACGTCGCGGTGTTCGGCCGCAAGGATTTTCAGCAGGCGATGCTCGTCAAACGCATGGTCCAGGACCTCGATTTTGGCCTCACCATCGACATCGCGCCGACCGTGCGCGAGCTGGATGGCCTCGCGTTGTCGTCACGCAACACCTACCTCACTCCCGACGAACGACGCTCCGCACTCGTGCTCTCGCGCGCGCTCAGGACGCTCGAGCAAACCTGGCGCGGCGGGGAAGCCGATCCGCTGAAAGTGCAGCGCGCCGGGCTGGAAGCCATGCACGCGCCCGGCGTGATCCCCGAGTACTGCGCGCTCGTGGACGAGAATGTGCAGCCCGTCACGCGCGTCACGGCGCATACCGTCGGCGTCGTGGCAGCGCGCGTGGGGAAGACCCGTCTCCTCGACAACGTCGTTCTGGGCGAAGGCATTGGCGCGGATCCCCGAGTCAAGCCGTGAGCCTGCCCGAGTGGGCGCAGGTGTCGCCGGAGCGCCGCGCGCATATCGAGCGCGTCGTCGCGCTCCTGCAGAGCTGGGCGGACGCCATGCCGGTCGACGCGAAGGAGCGGAATCGCTGGCTGCGCGCGGGCTGGCTGCATGACGCGCTGCGCGATGCGCCTGTTGGGGATTGGTCGGCCCATGGTCCAGCGTCGGCTGACCGGGCGGCCACCGCCGGCGAACGGGACCAGGGTGTGCTCAGCGCGGTCCGCTACCATACCGTCGGCTTCCGCGGCTGGGATGACGTCGGACGGATGCTGTATCTCGCGGACTTTCTCGAGCCGGGCCGGGATTTCGCGTCCGCGGAGCGCAACGCGTTGGCGCGGCGTGTCCCAACCGAGCGCGACGCGGTGCTGCGGGACGTCGCGCGCCGGCGCATCGAATGGGTGCTCCGTTCGGGGTGGCCGCTGCCGCACGAGACGGTGGACTTCTGGAATCAACTTGCCGGACGACCATGAAGATCTCACCGTTCGTGGCACTGGCTGTCGTCCTCGGTGGCTGCCGCAGCGATTCGACGAAGACGCGGCCCATCCCGGGCGACCGCGGCCCTGCAATCACGGCGGAAGTATTAAATGCCAGCGGCCGCGCGGGCGATGCCCGCGTGGGAACGCGGCTGCTGCGGCGTGCGGGAATCGACGTCGTCTACTTCGGCA
>QHUE01000184.1 GCA_003221825.1 Gemmatimonadota bacterium | reverse complement strand
GACCAGGACGAGCCCGCGCGGACGGTCGGCGAGCTGCGCCACGACGTTGGGCAGGCCCAGCTCCTCGAACGTCTTCACGCTGAACGGAATCTGCCGGATGACGACCGACACGCAGCCGCGCTGCTTGAAGACGTTGCCGCGGAACCGCGCGAGGTTCTGGATGCCGAACGAAAAGTCCAGCTCGTTCTCGGTCTCGAAGCGCTTCTTCTGGTTCTCCGTGAGCACCGAGTACGCGAGCGACAGGGTGTCTTTGGGCGTCATGACTTCTTCGCTGGAGGCGCTCACGATGTCGCCGTCCACGCGAAGCTTGGGGCGCTCGCCCGCGACCAGATGGAGGTCGGAAGCGTCCTTTTCGATCATCTCTTCGAGCAGCGCCCGGAGGTTGACTGGCATGCTCCCTCTCCTTAGCCGGCGGCGGTTTCTTTCACGACTTCTTCGAGCGTGGTGATGCCCTTCTTGACCTTCAACATGCCGTCCATGCGCAGCGTCAGCATACCCTCTTTCACGGCGAGGTCGCGCAGCTCTTCGGTCGAAGCGCCCTTCAGAATCTCGCGGCGCACGGGGCTCGTCAGCGCCATCACCTCATACAGGCCCTGGCGGCCGCGGTAGCCCGTGCCGGCACATGTGTCGCAGCCCGCGCCTTTGAAGAACGGGCCTTCCTTCTTGTCGATGGCAAAGGCGTGCATCTCTTCGGGCGTGTACTCATGCTGCGTCTTGCAATCCTTGCAGATGCGCCGCACCAGCCGCTGCGCCGCGATCAGGTTGACCGCGCTCGCGACGTTGAACGGCTCGATGCCCATGTCCACCATGCGGGTGATGGTCGAGGGCGCGTCGTTGGTGTGCAGCGTCGACAGCACGAGGTGGCCCGTGAGCGCGGCCTTGATCGCGATCGAGCCGGTCTCGAGATCGCGGATCTCGCCGACCATGATGATGTTCGGGTCCTGGCGCAGGAACGCCTTCAGCGCCGCCGCGAACGTCATCCCGACGTCGTTGCGCACGAGGACCTGGTTGATGCCGAGCAGGTTGTACTCGACCGGGTCTTCGGCGGTCATGATGTTCACGTCGATCTGATTGATCCGCGACAGCGCCGAGTAGAGCGTCGTCGTCTTGCCCGATCCGGTGGGGCCCGTCACCAGCACCATGCCGTAGGGGTTCTCGATCGCCCGCAGCAGATTCTCTTCCGCCTTGGGCTCGAAGCCGAAGGTCTTGAGATCGAGCGTCAGGTTACCCTTGTCGAGAATACGCAGCACGATCTTCTCGCCGAACAGCACGGGGAGCGTGGAGACGCGGAAGTCGATGACGCGCGACCCCATCTTGAGCTTGATGCGCCCGTCCTGCGGGACGCGCCGCTCGGCGATGTTGAGCTGCGCCATGATCTTCACGCGCGACGTCAGCGCAGCGCGCATCTTCACCGGCGGCTTCATCACTTCCGCGAGCGCGCCGTCCACGCGGTAACGCACGCGCATCTCGTGCTCGAACGGCTCGATGTGGATGTCCGAGGCGCCGCGCTTCACCGCGTCGGTCAGCAAGCCGTTGATGAGCTTGACCACCGGGGCGTCGTCGGCCAGGTCCTGCGCCTTGACGTCCTCGTCCTCCTGATCCTCGACAACCTCGAGATCCTCGGCCGCCTCCACCGACTTGAGCAGCGTCTGGAGCTGCGCATCCGACTGCTGGTAATAGCGTTCGATGGCGTTGCGGAGGGTGTATTCGCCGGCGATGACCGGGAAGACGTCGCAGCGCGTGATGAACTTGATGTCCTCAATCGCCGTGACGTTGTTCGGATCGGCAATGGCGACCGTGAGGGTTCTGCCCTCCCGCTTCAGGGGCAGGACGGTGTGCTTGGTGGCGATGTCGGGGGGGATCAGCTTGAGAATCTTCGCGTCCACCTCAAAGCGCGACAGATCGACTGCCGGCATCCGGTATTGCCGGGCCAGCATCTTGCTGACCTCGGTTTCCTCTATGAAACCCAGCTTGACCAGGGTATAGCCCAGGCGCATCCCGGAGTTTTTCTGCTCCAGAAGGGCCTTTCGGAGCTGTTCGTGGGTGATCAGCCCCTCACGGACAAGAATCTCACCGAGCTTGTCCTGGGTAACCGCAACGCTCGCCGTACGCAACTCGTTGAATTTGAAGGGACTAAAATGGGAGTCGGGGTTACCTGGGTCAAGGTTGGACGACGAACGGCCGGATGGCGTCCAACAATTTGACACCCACTCCGGGCACGCTGTCGAGCCGGCTAAGACTGCCAAATGGACCGTGTTCGGTGCGCCAAGCGACGATGCGTTGGGCCAACGCGGGACCGACACGGGGCAGCCGTGTGATTTCAATCACGTCCGCGTGATCAAGATCGATCCGCTCACCGGGAAGGAGCGGGCGAGAGAGCTGCGCGGCGCGGCGCGCCGTCTCACGCAGAGCGCCCGGCCGTGGATCGGTGGACGACTGCAGTCGCACGTCACCGGGTGGCTCGCCTGGAGAGGGCGACAACACGAATCGAACTCCCGCGCCAGCGAGGGCCAGGCACGCCAATAAGAGAGCGGCGCGACGATCGTTCATGCCGACAACTTGTGACGCGCAACGAGCTACTGGCGTACCAAAGCAACGGCGACGTCACCAACAATTTGCAGCGACGCCGCGCTCACCTTGTCGATCGTGTCTTCCGTTGTGTGGTGATAAGGAAAATCAAAGTCGATTACGTCGATCGCCCGAATGCCCGCCTGCTGCAGCGGTACGTGGTCATCAATGAGCGGCTGTTCGGCGCGGGCCTGGAAGACCCGCCCGTAGCCGAGTCGCGCCGCGGTCTGCCACACGCGCTGCACGACCTCGGGCGCATTGGCCATCGAGTACCCTTCCTGCTGGAACTGCAAATCCTTGTCGCCGACCATATCGAACAGTACCGCGAACAGCGTCGTGTATCCCGGCGGCAGGTGCTTCGCGAAATAGCGCGCGCCGATGAGTGTCTCCGTCGAGTCGCTGAAATTGCCGTAGTCCTCCCCGTCGACGAAGAGCAGGTCGACGCCGACGGTCGGCGGCTTCGCCTTCAGGGCGTCGGCGACGCCCAACAGGACCGCGACGCCTGAGGCCCCGTCGTTGGCGCCGGGGACCGGCATGCGCTGCTGGCCGAGGTTGGCACTCTTGTCGGCGAAGGGCCGAGTATCCCAGTGTGCCACAAACAGAATACGATCGGTCGCCTGGGGACGGAACCGCGCGAGGAAGTTGCGCAGCTTGAGTGTCTGACCCTTGGCGGTGCGCTGCTGAAACTCCTGCACGATCACGGTGTCGGCGCGCGCGCGTAGCTGCGCGAGCAGCCAGTCGCCCGTCTGCTTCGCGCCCGCGGTGTTCGGGATGCGCGGACCGAACGCCAACTGGCGCTGGATATAGGCGAAGGCGGTGTCGCCTCTGAACTCCTTCGCCGTCGATCCGCCGCCATCACCGGCACGCGCCTGACAGGCCAGGGCAAAAACCAATCCCACGGACCACGCACGACGCACGACGCACGATGTCATCGGAGCTGCCCCACGCTGGTGGACAGCTGCACGAACGCCGTAATCACAAATTGCGAGATCTTGCGGTTCGTTTGGCGCTCCTCGTTGAGGACGTATGCCATCTGCAGCCCCGCGCTCATGTTGGTGGGAAGGTCGGTGTCCATGGTAAGCTGAGCCTGCGTCTGCCGGCTGTCCACATAGGGTACGCACGCCTTCTGTCCCGCGCGCCGCAGACAGGTCGTGTTGTCGGCGACGGAATACCCCGCCGTGGTGCGGATGTTGGAACGCCAGCGGCCTCTGGTCGGCGGCCGGAACGAAAACGTCACGGTGGCGTTGTGCGCATCCCGCACGCTGCGAAACAGATTACCCGCGCTCAGCCGGTCGGACGTCGTCCGCGACAGGTCGAAGCTCGTGAACACCCCGCCGATCCACGTCACGGCGGCCGACGGCGTAAAGGTCTTATCGATGGTGCTGTTCAGCGCCACGCTGCCCCCGAGTGTGCCGAATGTCGGCTGCTCGTTCGACGATTCCACCCGCCGGTATCCCACGCGTGCCGTGACGTTCGACAACAACCGGCCGACGAGCTGCCGTGACGGCGGCGAGAACGACCAGTTGATCGACCCGTTGGGCCATTCTTCCGCGCGAGTGCGGATCGGCACCTGTGCGTCGGTCCGCAACGTCCAGATGACACCGCGCGTGAGGCGGTAGGTCGCGTTGGCCCGCAGGCCGCGCGGCAGGACCGCCGCGCCACCGGTCGACAGCGTCGTGTTCTGCATGGCCGAGGTCGCGAGCAGGCCATCCACCTGCCGGAAGGCGTCGAATCCGCCGAACGCCAGCTGATAGCCTGCCGGTGGTGTATCGGTCGCTCGGCTGAAGCTCGACCCCTGCTGGGTACTGTACGTCACGTCCAGCCCCGTGATGTGACCGAGCCAGTCCGCCACGCCCGACGAGTCGCCGAAGATCGCCTGGGCCAGACGGCGCGTGTCCAGCTGCGCTCCGGTCTCGAGCCGGCGCGCGTTCGTGAACGCCGCCGGCACCCGGAATTCGCCCGCGGTATCGCCCTCGGTGCGCGCCGGCTGCCGGGCGTTGGGGTCGCGCGTGAACGCGAATGACGACCCCAGCGACGCGCGCGGCCGGATCCAGGTGCTCACGCGGGGGGTGAGCGCAATCGACGTCGTGAGCAGGCGCTGGGTCTCCAGGCCGACATCGCTGCCGAATAGGGAGCTGTGTTGCTGGCGAATCAGGCGGCCCATCGTGGTCGAGTCGCCGTAATCACGCAGATCGCGGGTGGAGACGGCATCGACGCCGAGCTGCATGCCCGTGACGGGAGTGAGCTGTACGCCGCCGGAATTTTGCCAAGCCCTGGTCCGCGAGACGGCGGGCGGCGCGCTGTCGCCCGCCTGTTGGATCGGCACCACGAAGGTGAAGCGCTCCGCATCGGTGCCTACCACCCCCGAGCGAAAATGGATGCGCGAGGGATTGAGGCGCAGCGCCATTCCCGCCACGCGGGTCACCGTGGCGTTCGGGGTCATGGTGTAATCGAGATTCAGCGCGTAGCTCGATCCGCTCGCCCGGGACAAGGTGGTGCGCGCATCGCCGCTCGCGTACGAGCCGAAGAGCGACACCGGATCGAGCATCCAGCGCGCGAGACCGCCATGTACCTGGCGGATCCGGCGGGCGGAAAACGCGTAGCTCGCCGAGCTGGTGCGCGGCGTGCGGAGGCCCTGCAGGGCGTCGCCGCGCAGGTCGGTGCCGCTCAGATAGAAGGGGTCGCTCGATACCAGCGTTCGATGGACCGTTACCGGAATGGAGAGCCCCCAGCGGTCGGGGAGGAACCGGTCCACGCGCACCGTGGCGCTGACATTGGCGCTGTTGTCCGTGACGTACGACGGATCGTCCGTCAGCTGCCGGAACTGGCCGTCGCGCCGCGACACACTAATGGCGAGGTCGGCGACATCGGCCGCCGCCACCGCGATATCAATCGCACCCGCCGCACCGGTCTCCTGCACCACGTCGCCCAGGCGAATGTCGTCGACCCACAGCTCCGCCTGATCGATCACCACGCCGGCCTGGATCCGCCACATTCCGGCGGCGATCTCCTGCACACGCGCCAGGTTGGGCGGCGCGGTTCCTGGATCGGTACATGTAGAAATTGTCCTGGTCTTTCCCGGCCTTGATGAAGAATTCGAGATCGCCGTCTTCCCACCCCACGCCGCGGCCGCGCGCCCACACGCGCAGTGTCCGATACTTGAGAAAATTCTTGTCGCCTTCGGTCGTAAAACGTAGATACGCTTCGGCCCTGGTCCCGAGCCCCAAGCCCCTCGCAAGCACACGCATCGAGCGCTCGTTGATCTCGGTAGCCGTGATCTGGAATCCGGCACCCTTGCGTCCCGCCTCATCGGTGACCCCGGGCGGCGGCGTGTAGCCCAGGTCCTGATTCTCCGTGCTCACGACTGAGGCGATGACCTCGCCGATCCCGGTGCCGCGATCGCCGCCGATTCCCGGAAGCGGCGTGTCGCTGCGCTTCACCCAGGAGCTGCCGATGAGCCGCACGCGCGCGAGCGCGAAGGGGAGCTCGGTCTCGGGACCGCTCGGCGCCGGTGCCACGACCGTGATCCGCAGCGATTGGACCTGCCGCAGACTCGGCGTCCCGACCTGCAGCGTGTCCGTGCGGAAAGGAATCCGGTACAGACGCCAGCCGGCGCCGGCGTTCATGCCGCCATCGCGGACGAAGTACTGGGGAGCCCCGATCGGAAGCACGTAACGCACGAAGCTTTCCGAGGTGCGCACGCCGGTGAGCGAGTCGAGCGCGAAGTCGCCGTCCTGATCTTCTGTATCGACGGCGTTGTTGTGGCGGGTGCAGTGCGACCGGATGTCGCCAAAGGTGTAGGGCACGAGCTGGCCGTTCTGGGTCGCGGAGCACAGCGGCAGCGTATCCACCACGACGCCGCGCGTGGAATCGACAATGCCGTCCACCACGCGGTCGGAGAGAATCCCTTCGTCGTTCAGCGTCGCGCTCCAGGTCTGGGTGCGCGGGTCGCGCTCGGAATCGAGCCGGCCCGCGCCGGCGCGCCGGACGCCGCTGTAGGTCGTGTCGCCCCCCCCCGCCCCGCCCGCCCCACTCACCTTGAACGACGTGGGCACGAAGGCGAGCGCATCCTCGAAGACGCTGCCGAAATCGAACAGCACCGTCGTGCCGTTGGCGCGGGCGGTGCGCGGTGCATCTTCCCAGACCCACAGCTCCAGGAACTCGACCCGCGAGAGATCGACGCCGGTCGGCGACAGCGTTTGGGTGATCGAGCGCCAGCGCGGCGCAGTTTGCGGCGGCCGAGTCCAATTCGGAATGCCGGCGGTGTTCGCGAGGCCGAGGATGCTATCGGGTTTCATCGTCAGCCAGAGCACCTGCTCGGCGGCCTGCGCCTGCCCCGTGAAGCGCAGGGTGGGGTCGATCTGCTGCGGCAGAAACTGCCGCGGCACGAGCTGACCGTTGCTCAGATCGTACGGCAGGCTCTGCCAGGTCAGGAACGCGGCCTGATTCGGGTCGAACGCCGTGGTGAACCCGAGCGACTCGACGCCGCGGACCGAGGTCGGAATGCTGCTCCAATGCCACAGGTTGTCGGTGAGACTGATGGAGCGCGCCTCGCCTCCTTCGAATTCCTCGATATACGCCTGGCCAAACCGGTTCGGTGACGGCTTCGAGATCGCCAGCTCGCCGTTGACGCTGAGCGCCGAGGGCACGGTGGTATGGACGCCGGGGAGCGCGTCCATGAATCGCGTGATCCACTCGGGCTGAAAGCGCAGCTGGGTCGAAATCCCCCCGATGAATCCCGACGACGGCTCGAAACCCAGCGGGGGCCGGGTGAAGGTGCTCTGCTCGCTCTGGAAGATGCCGAGCAGGTTGACCTGCCCCACGGCGCCGAGATCGTAGCGCGCCGAGAGCCCGTAGGTCGTGGTGGGCGCCAGTGAGAACGCGGCGCGCTCCTCGAACTGGGCGCGCACCTGCGCTGCGCCTCCTCCCTGAAACAGCGCATCGGGGTTTTTGAATTGGACCTGCCCCGTGGTGTAATCGATCGTGTAGTCGGTCTCGCGCGTGAGCAGCCTCGTACCCACGTAGATGCGCTCACTGCCCTCGCGGATCTGGAAGCTGTTCAGCGACAGCATCGACCGGTCGGCCGATGCCGTCGCCGCGGCATGGAGGCGCACCGCGAACACCGACGGCGGCCCCTGGGTCGCGAGATAGGCGCGCGGGGTGCGATAGAGGGAGTCGTTGCGCTCCGTCGCGCTCAGCTTCGTCGAGTCGGCGAAGGGAGTGAGGTGCGGGAAGACGATGAACAGGTCGCGCACCGGATCGCCCTGGTTCGGATCGCGGGCGCGGGGAAACAAGCGGTTGTACTGATCGAATAGCGTGGCATCGTTCTCCAACGCCATCCCGAGGCGCTGCAAATAGGTGTCACCGGCCGCGCCCCGCTCCCGCTGGTTCACGCTCAGCGTGACCGCGACACTGGTGCGGTCGATCTCCCGCCCACCGACACGGTACGCGCTGCGGATTTCGAACCGGAACGTGGGCGACGCCGCGGTCACCGCCGGTTTGGGGTCGTAGAGCAGACGCAGCGTGTCCACGACCGCGGTGTCGCTGCGCGCGTCCACGGGGAACGTGCCGACCGAATCGAGTCTGCTCGCGGTGATGTAGGAGACGGCGAGGTAGTCGCTCTGGTCCAGCCGATTCGCCAGCGCAAACCATGTCCCGGTGGGATCGACGTAGTAGTCCTTCCCTTCCTGCAGGATCTCCCACTCGAACGGGCCTTCGCGCTGCACGCTGCAATCCACCGCGCGGATGCCGGGACCGCAGGCGACCGCGCGCACGCCGCCGACGTTCTGGTTGCCGTTCGAGGTGGGCGCGATGGCGCGGCGGCGGTAGACGCGCAGCGCGCCGACGGTGAGGGAATCGGGCCGCGCGACCTGGTCGAGCTGCAGGATGTCGATGGCGGGGAAGCCCGCGAGCGCGGCCGGATCGATCACGAAGAAAAAGCGACCCGACTCGTAGTCGAGATCGCGGGCCTCGCGGTCGAGCGCCTGGCTCGTGACGTCGCCGACGCTGTAGAAGCGGTCTTTGACGACGTTGCCCTTCTGCTGCGCGAGGATGCCGCGGAACTCGACCGGACCGACCTGCGCGATGGCCTGGATACCGAAGTTGTTCGCGGGGATCGCCGCCGTGATGAATCGCGACGGCGGCGCCTGGAACGTCACATTTCCCGCTTCGACCCGCCGCAGCACCTCGTCCTCCAATCCCTCGTACCAGACGTGGAGGTTGTTGTTGGCATCGAACTCGCGCTGGCTGTCGAAATCCACGTCGACATGCAGGCGTTGCCCCACGACGCCGGCCGAGCGCAGCGCGTACTGGGGATTGGGCGTGATCGTCGGGAATCCCGAGCTGCATCCCGAGAGCGTCAGCTGCAGCTCCTGCGACGTGCAACGGAGGTTGCGGAACTGATCCGCCTTGAGCTCGAGACGCAGGTTGAGGTCCATGCCGAGTTCTGCTGGCGGCGAGGGGGCGGATACAACGGGCGGCGAGGGGGCGGATACAACGGGCGGCGAAAGGGCGGCGAACAGCGATGCGCGTCGAGTAACCACGCGCTCGGCCCAGGCGCGCGCGATCAGTGCTGGCGGGACCCGCGTGCCGAGCCGGCCGCCGGGCGCCAAAGCGGGATGGCGCGGCGGAGCGAGCGGCGGCACGCCAAACGTGTACACAGGAGCCTGCGCATGAACCCGGGGTACGACGAGCGTGAGGACGAGTCCAACTAGCTGGGCGAGACGCCGCATCCCTTGTAGAGACTTGGGGTTCCGAATATAATGGCGCGACCAACCGTGCGCATCCTCAGTCGTTACATCCTGCGGCAACACATTCCTCCGCTGGGATACGCGCTCGCGGCGCTCACGTTCGCGATGCTCGTCAATCAGGTTGCGAAGCAGTTCGGCAACTTCGTAGGCAAAGGCCTGCCGTGGAGCGTCGTCTTCGAGGTCTTCGCGCTGTCGATTCCCTTCATCGTGGCGATGACGTTGCCGATGGCGGTGCTCGTCGCGGTGTTGTACACCTTCAGCCATCTCGCCGCCGACAACGAGGTCACGGCGATGAAGGCGAGCGGCATCAGCATCGGCCGCGTGCTGGCGCCCGTGCTCGGCGGCGCCACGCTGATCGGCGTGATCGCGCTGCTCTGGAACGATCAAATCCTGCCGCGCTCCAATCACACGCTGCGGACACTCCTCGTCGACATCCAGCGCAAGAAGCCGACGTTCCAATTGAAGGAACAGGTGATCAACGAGGTCGTGGCGGGACAGTTCTTCCTGCGCGCCGCCCGCATCGACCCGTCGGCGAACACCCTGAATGATGTGACGATTTACGATCTGGAGGACGCCGACCGGCGGCGGATCATCATGGCCGACTCGGGACGCATGGCCTACGGCGCGGGCGGCACCGACCTGTACTTGACGCTGCGAGACGGCGAGGTGCACGAGATCAAGCGCACCGACCCGGAGCACTTCAACCGCACCTTCTACTCGGTCAATCGCATCAAGGTCGCGGGCGTCACCAACACCTTCGAGCAGACGCAGCACGACGAATACCGGGGCGACCGGGAGATGACGATCTGCGCGATGCAGGACGTCGTCGCCCGGGCCCGGCAGGATCTGGAGCGCGTGCGCATCGAGGCGCTCACCGCGGTGTCCGGCGAGCTGCGCCGGATCGGCAAGCTCGGTGGGGTCACCGCCCCGGCGGTGGATACGACCCCCCCGCCGCCGACGACCTACTGCGGCGTGCTCGGCTCGATCGCGCGGCTGTTCCGGCCGCGCGCCGCGCAGGCCGCACAAGCCACGCCGTCTGGTGGACCGCGACCGCCGTTGCCGCGCACCGTCACGGACCTCTCCTACGCGGCACAGACGCCGAGCGCGTACAACCAGCGGCTGCGGGCTGCCCGCCAGCGCGCGGCGATCTACGAAGTCGAGATTCAAAAGAAGCTGGCGATCTCGGCGGCGTGCGTGATTTTCGCGCTGCTCGGCATGCCCATGGCGATCCGCTATCCGCGCGGGGGCGTCGGGCTGGTGATCGGCACGAGCCTGGCGGTGTTCTCCGTCTACTACGTCGGGCTCATCGGGGGCGAGGAGCTGGGCGACCGCCTCATTGTGTCCCCGTTCCTCGCCATGTGGACCCCGAACCTCATTTTCCTGATTGTCGCGATCCCCCTCCTCCTCAGCGTGCGGCGCGCCGGCAGTACCGCCGAGGGTGATTGGAACGAGCTGAAAGAGGCGCTGTTCGGTTGGGTGGGGCGAGTTCAAAATGCGAAATGGGGAATGCGAAATTGGCGATGAACCTTCCGTTGCGATTTCGCATTCCGCATTTCGCATTTCGCACTCTGGATCGGTATCTGCTGCGCGAGTGGCTGCGGGTCCTGCTTGTCACGCTGCTCGGCTTCCCGATTCTCGTCATCGTCATCGATCTGACCGACAGGCTCGACACGTACATGGCACGCGGGATCAAGCCGAGCGCGGTCGCCCTGTCGTATGTGTTCGATCTGCCCGAAAAGATGTTCCTCGTGCTGCCCGTCGCCGTGCTGTTCGCGACGGTGTTCACGGTCGGCACGCTCGGCCGCCACTCCGAGCTCACCGCCGCGAAGGCGTCGGGGATCTCATTTCACCGGCTGGTGCTGCCGCTGTTCGCCGCCGCCGCCGCGGCCTTCGTCGCCGGACTGCTGCTGGCCGAGATCGCGCCGGTCGCCACGGCGCGGCGCCTCGAATTGCTCGGCGAGAAGGCGATACGCTCGACCAGCTCACGCTACAACTTCGTATATCGCGCCGACCGCGGCTGGGTGTATGCGATTCGTGCGCTCGATTTGCGGTCGCGTGAGATGACGGACCTGATGCTGGAGCGCGAAGGCACCGGCGTCGCCTATCCCACCATCGTGCTGGCGGCGCAGCGGGCGGTGTACGACAGCGGCAAGGTGCGCCTCCCCGCCCGACGCTGGACGCTGCATCGGGGCACGTTGCGCTATCTCGCGGGCAACGAGCCGGTGGGCGAGGCTGCCTTCGAATTCGATTCACTGCAGACGCGCACGCTGACGGAGCGGCCGGTGGATCTGCTCGCCGAGCCGAAGGCGCCGGACGAAATGCGCTATGGGGAGTTGCGGCAGTACATCGATGCGCTGACGCGCAGCGGCTCCAACGCCAAGAAGCTGCAGGTCGAGCTCGCGCTCAAGATCGCGATTCCGTTTATCTGCCTGCTGATCGCGCTGTTCGGCGCGCCGCTCGCGATCTCGACCCCCAAGAGCGGCGCGGCGTGGGGCGTCGCGGCGAGTCTCGCCACGACATTCATCGTGCTGCTGATGTTTCAGCTGGCGAAAGCGGTCGGGGCCGGAGGCGTCCTGCCGCCGATGCTGGCGGCGTGGACTCCCAATCTTCTCGTCGCGGCTTGTGCCGTGTATCTGCTGCGTAAAGCACCCACCTAGCGTCCTTGACGGGGTCCCACGCGCGGACCACTTTCTCCCGGTCTCGATGGTCACCAGCACCCTGCATTCGTTCCCTCTCAGGAGAGGTCCATCCATGCGCTGGATCGTTGGCTCGCGCCGCGCCATCGTGGCCGCGGCCGTCTTTTCGATGTTCGTGGTGGGCTCGGCGCTGGCCCAAGGCGTCACGACCTCGGCCATCGCCGGCATCGCAACGGACTCCGCCGGCACAGCGGTCGAAGGCGCGCGCGTGGTCGCCGTGCACGGACCGTCCGGCACGACGTACGCGGCCGTCTCGCGGGCGGACGGCCGGTTCACGATTCCCGGCATGCGCGTGGGCGGCCCCTATCGGGTGAGCGTCTCGCAGGTGGGCTATCGACCGGAGATCCAGAACAGCATTAACCTGACGCTGGGCGTGACGTCCGACGTGCGCTTCGTGCTGGCACACGCGACCGTCGAGCTGACACCCATTACGGTCACCGCGCCGGCGGCCGGCTCGGTCTTCAGTTCGGAGCGCACCGGAGCCGCCACGACGGTGACCACGCAGCAGATCGCGCATCTCCCGACGATCAGCCGGCGCGTGGAAGACTTGCTGCGGCTCACGCCGCAGTACACGGCGACCCAGCAACCCACGTCGTCGGGAGCACTCTCGTTCGTTTCGTTCGCCGGTCAGGACAACCGATTGAACAACATGACGGTGGACGGATCGTACTTCAACAATTCGTTCGGTTTGGGGGGCGAACCCGGCGACCGCACCAACGTCGCACCGATCTCCCTGGAT
>QHUE01000183.1 GCA_003221825.1 Gemmatimonadota bacterium | reverse complement strand
CATACGACAGCGCACCGAGCAGGGTCACGACTCCCGACAGCACCCACACGAACAGCAGCAAGCCGGGGGAATGGACCTGCCGCAGGATGTCGGCCGACACGATGAAGATGCCGGATCCGATCATCGATCCGACGACGAGGGCGGTGGCGTCGAGCCGCGAAATCGCCCGGACGAACTCGACCCGCTGGGGCTGAACCGGGGTGGCTGTCATGAGGTTGATAACCTAGTTGTCATCGCCACGGGCCGCTATCTTAGCGGTCCACCGCTCCCGGGGATACCGTGCGTCTCCTGCCGCGCGAAGAAGAGTTTTTCGATCTGTTCACCGAGGTCGCCAACCGCAACAAGGAGGCCGCGGAATACTTGCGAAAGCTGTTCGAAGCTCCCGCCGACCGGCGGACGCCACACATCGAAGCGCTGAAGCGGCTGGAGCATGAAGCCGATCAGGTGACGCACGAAGTCGTCAACCGTCTCGACCGCACGTTCATCACGCCGCTCGACCGCGAAGACATTCATCAGCTCGCCTCCGATCTGGATGACGTCATGGACGCGATGGACGGCACCGCGCGCCGGGCGCAGATCTTCCGCCTCGGCGCCGCGCCGCAGGGCGTGCTGCGGATCCTCGAAGTGCTCCAGCGGATGATGGGCGTGCTGCTGGAAGCGGTGAGTCGGCTCAAGAAGGGCGATGACGTCATGAAGTACTGCGTCGAGGCAAAGCAGCTGGAGGAAGAAGGCGACTCGATCTATCACGAAGCGCTTGGTCAGCTCTTTGAGAAGGAGCGCGACGCGATCGAGTTGATCAAGTGGAAAGAGATCTACGATAATCTGGAGGGCACCCTCGACCAGGCCGAAGACGTCGCCAACGTGGTCGAGTCCATCACCATCAAGCACGCCTGATGGCGGGCTCCGTCTGGTTTGTTCTGGCGATCGTGCTGGTCGCTCTCACCTTCGACTTCATCAATGGATTCCACGACGCCGCCAACTCAATTGCCACCGTCGTTTCGACGCGCGTACTTTCGCCGAGCGCCGCGGTGATTTGGGCGGCGTTTTGGAACTTCATTGCCGCCTTCGTCTTCGGGACCGCGATTGCGAAGACCATCGGCAAAGGACTGATCGATCTCAGCGTCGTCGATTCCACCGTCGTGCTCGGTGGGCTGCTGGGAGCAATCATCTGGGATCTTGTCACGTGGTGGCTGGGGCTGCCGACCTCATCCTCGCACGCGCTCATCGGCGGGTATGCCGGCGCCGCGGTCGCCAAGTCAGGCTTCTCCGCGATCATCGCGAGTGGTTGGACCAAGACCCTCGTCTTCATCGTCGTCGCGCCGGTCATGGGCTTCTTGTTGGCGCTGCTGCTCACCGTGGCGTTGTCGTGGGCCTTACGCCGATCCTTGCCCCGACGAGTGGATAAGTCATTCCGCGTGCTGCAACTCGTATCCGCGGCGCTGTACTCCCTCGGGCATGGAACGAACGACGCGCAGAAGACGATGGGCATCATCGTGGCGCTGTTAGTGTCGAGCCAGGCGCTGTTCGTGAACTTCCCGATCACATTTTTCCACCTCAGCGATGCCGATCACATACCACCCTGGGTCATTGTGGCCGCGGGGGCGGCAATTGGGCTGGGGACGATGGCGGGCGGGTGGCGGATCGTGAGGACAATGGGCCAGCGCATCACCAAGCTGACGCCGTTCGGCGGCTTCTGCGCCGAGACCGCCGGCGCGATCACGCTATTCGTGTCTTCGCATTACGGGATCCCCGTGAGTACGACGCATACGATTACGGGCGCGATCACTGGGGTCGGCGCGGTGCAGCGCTTCTCGGCGGTGCGGTGGGGCGTGGCGGGACGAATCGTCTGGGCGTGGGTCGCGACGATTCCGGCCGCGGCCGGCATCGGCGGGCTCAGCTACTTGCTGTTGCGGGCGGTGGTCTAATCGAGCTTCAGGGTTAGGACTCGGCGCTCCGTCATCTCTTCAATGGCGTACCGCACACCCTCGCGCCCGAGACCTGAAGCCTTGGCGCCGCCATACGGCAAACGATCCACGCGGAAACCGGGAATGTCGTTGCCGTTCACGGCGCCGACATCGAGCTCGGCGTGGAGCCGGAACATCGTCTGCAGGTTCGTCGTGAACACGCCCGCCTGGAGACCGTAGGGCGACGCGTTTGCCCACTCGATGGCGTCGGTGAGCGAGCGGTAGGGTGTCACGGTCACGAGCGGCGCAAAGACTTCCTCGCAGTTCACCTTCATGTCGGCCGTCGTGTGCGTGAGCACGGTAGGCTGCTGGAATACGCCGTTGCGCTTCCCGCCCAGGGCGATCTCGGCCCCTGCCGCCACGGCCTCAGCGATCCAGCGTTCGACGCGGTCTGCCGCATCGGCCGAGATCATCGGCCCGACATCGGTATGCTCGTCGAGTACGTCGCCGACCTTGAGCTGCTGAACCCGTCGAGTAAAGGCGTCGAGAAACGGCGTACAGACAGATTCGTGAACGTAAATCCGTTGAGTGGATATGCACGACTGGCCGGCGTAGGTAAAGCCGCCGATCGCGCAGCGTGCCGCGGCCCACGTCAGATCGGCGTCCGGCTCGACGATGACGGCGGCGTTGCCGCCGAGCTCGAGCGCGACGCGTTTCGTGCCGGCCTTCGCGCGAATGGCCCAGCCGGCCTTGGCGCTGCCGGTGAACGTGATGAGGCGAACGCGCGGGTCCTCGATCAGGATTTGCGCGACTTCGACGTGGCAGGGGACGATGTTGACGGCGCCGTCCGGGTAGCCCGATGCCTTGACGAGATCACCGAGGCGGAGGGTGGTGAGCGGATCCTGCGGCGGCGGTTTGAGGCTGATCGTCGCCCCGCACGCCATCGCCGGGGCGATTTTGTGCGCCGCCAGGAGTACCGGAAAGTTGAACGGCGTGATGGCGGCAATCGGCGACAGCGGGAAGCGCCGGGTGATCGCGATGCGGCCGGTGCCTGTAGGAACGGCGTCGGCGGGGAGCACTTCTCCCTGGATGCGTGTCGCTTCCTCGGCGGCGTCGCGGAATACGAAGATCGCGCGATCGAGCTCGGTCCTGGCCTGCGCGATCGGCTTGCCCGCTTCCAGCGCGAGCGTGCGCGCGAGCTCGGGTCGCGCGGCCTCGAGACCGTCCGCGATCTTGCGTAAGGCCGCGGCCCGCGCGTGGGACGGCATCTCACGGCAGGCGCGCGCCGCTCTCACGTTGGCGTCGAGGGCCGCCCGCACCTCCTCCGGGCCCGCCAGCGTGATCGCTCCTACTTCACTATTGTCCTGCGGTGCTCGTATGAGTGTCGAGGTGCTCATATCAGTCGGAGAACAGCCTCCGCAAGCCGCGCTCGGTTTCGGCGAGTGCCTCCTGGAAATGTTGGAGATCCTCGCCGTAGCCGAAGCGGAGGAATCCGGGCATCCCGAAGTGGTCGCCGGGGCAGAGCAGTACGCTGTGCTGCGCGCGCAGCTTCTCGACGACGTCGAGGGCGGGGATGGCGCCGCGGTAGCGCGCCCAGCAAATCGCGCCGGCGTGCGGTGGATGCCAGCTGAAGGTATCGCCGAACGTCTTGAGCCACGCTTCCATCACCGGATAGTTGGCGTGCAGGATGCGCCGCGTGCGCTCGATCAGCTTGTCGCGCACGTGGGGATCGAGGGCGACGGTGGCGAGATGATCGGACGCGCCGGAGGGTCCGATCGTCGTGTAGTCGTGGCGCGCCCACGCCTCCTGACTGAATGCCCTCGATGAGACGATCCAGCCGATGCGCAGGCCCGGAAGCCCGTACGCCTTCGACAGGCCGTTCACGATGATCACCTTGTTGTGGCCTGAGCCCCAGAACGATTGCGTGGTCTTGCCATTGCGCTCGGCGCCCTGATAGACCTCGTCCGCCAGAATCCAGGCGCCGACTTCCGCGGCGCGGTCGACAATCGCCTTGCGCGATGTATCGCTCAGAACATGACCGGTCGGGTTATGCGGATTGGTGACGACGACCAGCTTCGTCCCCGGCGTGATGGCGGTGCGAATCTCCTCGGCGTAGGGCTCCCACCCTTCTTTTTCGTGCAGCTGAAACGGGCGAACCTGCGCGCCGAAGTTCTGGGTGAGGCCCGCGGTCTGCATGTAGTTCGGCATCATCACGGCGACTGTGTCGCCGGGCTCGATCAGGCGCCAGCAGCTGACGAAGTTGGCCTCTGAGCTGCCGGTCGTGACGAGGACCTGGTCGGGGGCTGCGCCCGGGTAGAGTGCGGCGATGCGCTCGCGCAGCAGGTCGGTGCCGTTCGACTGGCTGTACCCGAGGCGCACCTCGAGCAGGGGCAGCGCCGAGGCGCCGGCCAGGCCGAGCAGCTCCTGGATGGTCAGCGGATGCACGCCGGACTCGGAGAGATTGAAGCGCACCCGGTTTTCCCAGGTGCTCTGCCACCGTTCCAGCTCGAAGGGGACGAATTTTGGGGTCATTCGTAAAGCTGGCGCAGGTCTTCCGGTTTCTCCAGCCAGTAATCGGGCGCGAGGTCTTCGAGGTGCGCGCGGTCGAACGGGCCCCACAGGACGGCAGCGGTTTTGACTCCGGCCGCCCGGCCGCTCTCCATGTCGTGCCGGGAGTCGCCGACGAACACGGTGCTGTCGTTGCGAGCCCGCAACAGGTCGACCGCTTTCAAGACGGGCTCGGGGTGCGGCTTGGAGTGTGTGACGTCGTCGCAGCCGAGCACGAGGTCAAACGCCTGGTCCAGCCCGGACACGCGGAGGCCGCGCATCGCGCCGTCGCGCAGCTTGCTCGTGACCAGGCCGAGGCGCTTGCGGTGTTCTTTGAGGCGCCGGATTTCTGCGACGATGCCTTCGTACGGTTTTACCAGCGCATCGTGGTGGGTGAGGTTGTAGGTGCGGTAGGTCTGCACCATTGCTTCGATCTCTTCTTTGTCGTCGGTGATCTGCCCGAACTGTGCCCACAGCGGGGTGCCGAGGCCTTTGATCCACATGTCGTCGGGGGGCATCGGCTCGCTGGCGCGGTGCAGCGCCATGGTGTGGCGGTAGGAGCGCAGGATCAGCTCGATGGAGTCGATGATCGTGCCGTCGAGGTCGAACAGGAACGTGGTGAGGGGCACACCGTAGCCTAGCGACACACCATCAATGCGGCAACAAGCTCAACCTCGATGGACGAGTCACCCCCGTCAGCGGTCGGCAGCGCGTGATGCCACGCCACGAGATCCTGTACCAGCAGCGGCTGCTGACTGGAGAGAAGGTCTTCCAGGAGAAGCTCCTCACCAGCGGTCATTCCCGACGCCAGACGCGAGACCAAGGCATCGAGCGCAGCGAGTTGCTCCCCATCGCCGCGCCGCGCGGCACGGCGTGCGGCTGACAACACCCAGGGAATGAGCCGTCGGGCGAAGCGATCCCGGTCACTCGCGCGCCACCGCGCGTCCTGCACAGCCGCGAGGCGCGATCGGATCAGCGGAGCGGCAGTATCGAGCGCCTGCTGCAACAGCGCGCGATCGAGAACGGCCGGGTCGGCCCCGCCGACGGTCGCGAGGATTCGAGCAGCGGCTGCCGGATTCGTGCGGGCCGTTTCTCCTTCGACCACGATTGCTTCCACCAACTTCGCGATGCGGACCACGAGCACAGTGCAGGGCTGTTCTCCCACAACTGCCGCACAAGAGCCAACCGGTGCGCTGCCCGGTGATGACGCGAGCGGCGCCAAAAGATCGCACCAGTCGAGGCGGCCGTTCGTGCCTGCGACCTGCCGCGCCCCAATCTTCCTCGCCAAGCGCTCTTCGATCGCGAGCGCCCGCGCCAGCGGCGGCGGCGGCAGGAAGGTGACGGTGCTGATGGAGGCGTGCGCTGAACCGAGGCGGTCGATCCGGCCGACGCGTTGCGCGAGACGCGCGGGACTCCACGGCAGATCGTAGTGCACGACGCGCTCGGCATCCTGGAGGTTGAGTCCCTCGCTCAACAGATCGGTCGCGATGAGGACGTCCGTTTCCAGCGCGGCGGGCGGCCGCGGTCCTCCCTGGGCGCGCGGCGCGAAGGCGCGCAGCACCTCCTGCCGCGGCGCGTCGCCGGCCGCGAAGCGGCCCACGTGACCAAAGACCGCCGCGACTCGGTAGTGGCGCAGGCGCTGGAGGAGATAGCGGGCTGTTGGCTGCGCATCCGTGAAGACGATCGTCTTGGCTGGACGTGCCGAGAGCAATCGCTCCAGGCCATCGGCTTTAGGATCCCCGCCGGGCGCGCGTGCAAGCAGGTCGCGCAGGCGCGCGACCGTGCGGCGATCGGCAGCGAATTGCGCGGGCCCGCGGTCCGCCTCATCGAGCAGGAGCGGGAACAGGACGAGCTGAATGTCGGACTCCGCAGCGCGCGGGAAGCAGCGCTGAAACTCGCGCGGCGTCAGCGCGCGGCCTTCGGTCGCGGCGCGTGCCGCGAGATCGAGGTAGGCATCGTGACGCGTGAGCGCCGTGCGAAAGGCCGCGAGGCTCGACCCCAGACGACGCAGGAGCATCAGGCGGAGCAGGGGAGCCGCGCCGCCACCCGCGCGCAACGCCGCCACGCCTCCCGCGAGATCCGCGATCAGTGCTTCGGATGCGGGACCGGCGCGCAGCGCCTCGGTCGTCGATCGTGGAAACACCATGCTCACCGGCCCGCCGGCATAACCCGTCTGTACGTGGGCGCGCGAGCGCGCGACAATCACCCGGGCCACCGCCGCATGAGCGAGCGATCGATCGGCCTCACGCCGCGCGGCGTTCCGGAGCGACGGGACACCCAGCGCGGCGAGGGCGTGATCCCGCAGAAAGAGCCGAAGCAAATGGAGCAGGTCGGCGACGCAATTGTGGATCGGCGTCGCCGTCACCAGGAGCACGCGGCTGCCGACAACGAGGCGCGCCAAGGCACGGTAGCGATTGGTGTCGGGATTACGGAAGCGGTGGGCTTCGTCGATGACGACAAATGCGGCGGTCGGACGGTCGGTCGGTCGGGCGGTCGATACGCTCAGAGACTCGTGCGTGATGATCGGCGTTTCTTGGGTGCCGAATCGATCCAACAACCCACGCCACTGCGAGACCAGAACTGCGGGCACGACGAGCGCGAACGGTTCTCGACGAGCCAGGGCAACCGCGAGCGCGACGTACGATTTGCCCAGTCCCACTTCATCCGCGAGCAGCGCGCCGCCGTGGCGCGCGATGATCGCGCTCAGTCGCTCGGCGGCGGGGACCTGGTGCGGCGCGAGCCAGGCGGGCCAGGTGGCTCCAGTTGGCGCCACCGCTTGCCCGTCGAGCAGCGCCCGCGCCGCGCTGGCGACGATGCTGCGCGGCGTCGGGAGTCCGCGAACCACTCGCGCGTTGAAGCGGCGGAACCCGCCGCGCGCCGGATCCGCAACCAGGCGGGCCAGCGCGGTGAGCCAGCAGGAATTGAGCAGCGCCGCCAGCGCGACGGCGTCGGCCCAGTCGCGCGTGGCAATGCCGTACACGGTGTTGAGCGGCACCAGCTCTGGCGCCGGGACGGCGGCGGTGAGACGACGGGCCAGGTCGGGCCATACGACACGATGCGGTGCCAAGCCGAGGCCGGTCCGGAACAGCTGCCAGGGCGGCCCGGCTCGATAGTCGGCGCGGCGACGCAGCCGCTCCTCATAATAAGAAAGTCGGGCCGCGAGGTCGCCGGAAAGACGAGTGAGCGGCAGACCGTCGGACCCGTGGGTCCACAGCAAGTAGCGCCGCGGCTGGCAGTGCCAGGCGGTGATATCCCGCCCGCGAATCGCCGGGCGGGTGCCCGGGCATTCGCGGTCGAGGACGAAAAGATCGTCGGCGCCCGTTTTCACGCCGAGCTGGGGTGACCAGCGATCACCGACAGTCGGGAGTTGCGCACACAGCCGCCGGCTGATCCCCGCCACGCCCGGCGTGAGAATCCAGGGACCATCACTCTGCAGTTGGCGCTGTGGGATGGTCGCCGCCGCGGTCTTCGTTCCGAGAGCAGTCCCCGTCTGCTCCGTTCCCGCCGGATCGGCCCGCGCCGCGACCAGCGACATCGGGTACACGGCGGCGCCAAACGACTGCGCCACGGGCTCCGGCAACGGCGCGGCCCGCTCGATGCGGGAGTGGAGCGCCAGCCGGCGGCGCAGCGGCTCGGCGTAGCCGCTCGTCGCGAGTTTTGCGGGAACGAGGAGCGCGACGACCCCACCCGGGCGCGTAAGCTCGAAGGCACGCTCGGTGAACGCGACGGCAAGATCGGGGAGATGCGCAAAGCCACGCGTTGCTGCCGGACGCCAGCAGGAGTACCGGCTCGCAAGCGTCTCGCGCACGCGCGGCGGCAAGCGCTCGGCCCGCACCCACGGCGGATTGCCGGTCACGAGATCGAATCCGCCGCCGAGCATCACGTCGGCGAAGTGGGACTCGAAAGAGAAGAACGGCGCCGCGCCCTCCGTTTGCAGCG
>QHUE01000156.1 GCA_003221825.1 Gemmatimonadota bacterium | reverse complement strand
CTCGTGTGCGGCGCGGCAATCACCAGCACGTCACTTCCACCGGCGAGCCGCGGCAGATCGGTCAGCCCGCCGACCCACTCCACACCCTTGGGTCCCCCGCCCCCGCGCTCGGGACGGCGCCGCACGCCCGAGACCTGCATGCCGAGTGCCAACCCGCGGCGCGCGACCGCCGACCCGATTCCTCCCAGCCCGAACACGCCGAGCCGCAGCTCCCGAAACTCGCGCATCGGGATCGCGCCATCCGTGAAATCTTCCTTGGCCCAACGGCCCTGGCGCTGCGCGGCGATCATGCGGTCGAGGCCGCGCGTGAAATAGGCGATCGCGGCGATCACCCAATCCGCCATCGGCTCCGCGTGGACGCCGGCGGAATTCGTGAGCAGGACCCCGCGGCCCATGTGCCCGAGGCTCGAGCCGACGCCGGCCGTGGCGGTGTGGGCCCAGCGCAGCGTGTCCTGCGCCGCCGCCGCGACGCCGGAGGGCACGCCGAAGCCCAGATAGACCTCGGCGCCGCGCGCCGCGGCGATGGCTTCCGGCGATCCCGACCCGCCCCCCCCATCGCCGTCGGAGACCGCGGGCGCCTTCACTTCCAGGACGTCCCATCCCGCGCCGACCGCGTTCTTGATCTCGACCACGCTCGGTCGCGGAATCCGCCAGGCGGCGCGCGGCGAGGCCAGATCGATGACGAGACGTCGCGCGGGGGGGCTCACTCTCCGGTGGAGACGGTGCGCACGTGGTCGTGGTGCAAGAGCGTGACGATCGCTTGATCGTACAGCCGCTTGGACCCGCGCAGCTCGAAATCGATCACGAGGTCGACGTTCTCTTGCCGATTCGACATGCTCACAATGTCGAGTCCCATGCGGCGCACCGCCGTTTCCAGATCCTCCAGCACGGTGGGGCCGGGGCGACAGTGGACCGTGATGGTCGACTGCATCGAATGCTGTTGGACGAGCTTCTCGACACGGCCCAATCCGGCGAGCACGACGATGACCGCGACGGTGGTTCCGACGCCTTCGAGGTAGTAGCCGCTGCCGAGTGCGACGCCGATGGCGGCGACCACCCAAATGGTCGCGGCGCTGGTCAGGCCGACGACCGCGCCGCGCGCGTGGAGAATGGTGCCCGCCCCGATGAAGCCGACGCCCGTGACGATCTGCGCCGCCACCCGGGTCGTATCCGTCCCCGGCGCGATCGCTCCACTCCCTGCCGTCAGCATCGCGAGCGACAGGTGCGTGTACAGCACCGAGCCGATGCAGATGAGAATGTTGGTTCGGAGGCCCGCCGGTTTGCCGCCCAGCTCGCGCTCCAGGCCGATCGCGCCACCCAGCAACGTCGCGAGACCGATCTGCAGCATGAGGTCGAGGCGAAACACCAGGGCCATGCGTTGCAGCAGTTCACCCATGGAGGAATCCCATCTTGTCGAGGGTCTCCGCGATCGTGCGCTGCGCGAGTGTGCGCGCGCGGTTCGCGCAGTCGCGCAGGCGGTCGAGGACACCTTTCGGATCGCGCCGCAAGGCAGCCGCGCGCTCGCGCATCGGCGCCAGCGTCTTGATCATGTTGTCGGCCAGCACACGCTTGCAATCGAGACAGCCCCACCCCGCAGTGCGGCACTTCTGCGCGACGTCGGCTACCGTGTCCGGCGGCGAGAACCCGTGATGCAGCGTGAAGATGTTGCAGATCTCCGGGGTGCCGGGATCCTTCCGGGTCTTGCGCGCGGGGTCGGTCGCCGCCGGCCGCAACTTCTCCCAGATCGCTTCGGGGGACTCGAACAGCCCGATCGTGTTCCCCAAGCTCTTGGACATCTTGGCTTTGCCGTCGAGGCCCAGCACCCGCTTGGTCTGGGTCAGGAGCGGCTGCGGCTCGGGGAAAAAATCTTCGCCGTAGCGGGCATTCCAGCGGCGCGCGATCTCCCGCATCAACTCGAGATGCTGGACCTGATCCTCACCCACCGGTACCAGGCTAGCTTTATAGAGCAGCACGTCGGCCGCCTGCAGGACGGGATAGGCCAGCAATCCCAGGGCGACGCTCTCCTGACGCTGCGCTTTATCCTTGAATTGGGTCTGGCGCTCGAGCTCGCCGAGCGGGGTCACGGGTGTCAGCAGCCAGTTGAGCTCGGTGTGCTCGGCGACGTGCGACTGCACGAAGACGATGCACTTGTCCGGGTCCAGACCGGCCGCAAACAGACTCACCGCCATGTCCATCGTCAGCGACGACAGCGTCCCGGCGTCGTAGGGCTGCGTGATGGCATGCAGATCAACGACGCAAAACAGGCAGTCGTGCTGGGTTTGCAGGCGCACCCAGTTCTGCACGGCGCCGAGGTAATTGCCGATGTGCAGCTCGCCGGAAGGCTGGATGCCGCTGAAGACGCGTTTCGAGGTCATGGAGGCCACGGGGCCACAAGGTGCGTGAATACAACGACTTAGTCAAGCTCGCCGAGCGTGCAGCGCTGCGCGCCGCCGACTATCTGCGGAGCGCCGCGCGCCCCGCCGTCCACACGTGGACGGAGAAATCGCAGCACGATTTCGTAACCGAGGTCGATCGCGCGGCCGAGGGGATGATCGCGGAATTGATTATGCGGGAGGAGCCGGAGTCCGTGATCGTGGGTGAAGAGCTGTCGCCCAAGCGGCCGGCGCGGGGCGAGCTCGTCTGGATCGTGGATCCGCTGGATGGCACGACCAACTTCTTGCACGGCTATCCACAGTATGCGGTCAGCATCGGCTGCATGGTCGACGGCAAGCTGGCGGCAGGTGTCGTCCACGACGTATCCCGCAAGCGGACCTACCGGGCGGTGCGTGGCGGCGGCGCGTTCGAAGAAGAGACTCGGCTGAGCGTCTCCGCGGTGACGGATCCGAGACATGCCCTCATCGGGACGGGCTTTCCGTTCAAGACGCTCAACGTGCTGCATGTGTACATGGCCCAGTTCGCTGCCGTGATCGGCGCCGCGAGCGGGATCCGCCGCGCCGGCGCCGCCGCGCTCGACCTGGCCGATGTCGCCGCCGGGAGGCTCGATGGCTTTTGGGAGCCGGAGCTCGCCCCCTGGGACATCGCGGCTGGGACATTGCTCATTCGCGAAGCGGGCGGCATCGTCACGCGGCCCGACGGCGCCGCGGACGTGCTCAGTGGCGCGGCGAACGGCTCCATCGTGGCCGGCAATGCCGCGATGCACCGCTGGCTCATCGATCTCATGAGGAAGAGCTGATGACCGCTCCGCTGGTCGAATGCGTGCCGAATTTTTCCGAGGGTCGCGACCCGAAGACGATCGGTGCGCTGCGGTCGGCGATTACCGGCGTGGCGGGTGTCCACTTGCTCGATGTCCAGAGCGACACGGCCCATAACCGGTCGGTGTTCACGTTCGTCGCGAACCCCGATGCCGCCGTCGCTGCCGCGTTCGCCGCGATGCGCGTCGCCACGCAGCAGATCGATCTCAGCAAACACAGCGGCGAGCATCCGCGCATGGGCGCAACGGACGTGGTGCCGTTCGTGCCGGTCACCGGAATCACCATGGACCAATGCGTAGCGCTCGCGCGAACACTCGGGGAGCGGGTGGGCAGGGAGTTGGAGGGTTCCTCGTCGCGTTCAACGTGTATCTGGACACTCAGGAAATCGCGGTCGCAAAGGAGATCGCGAAACAGATCCGTACCTCCAGCGGCGGGCTGCCGGGCGTGCAGGCGAGTGGCTTCATCGTCGACGGTCTCGCGCAGGTTTCGATGAACCTCCTAGACATCGACATCACTTCGCCCGCCGTGGTCTTCAACGCGATCAAGGCGCGCGCGGAAAATCATGGTGTGGCGGTGCAAAAGAGCGAGATCGTGGGTCTCGTTCCGGAGCGCGCACTCATCGGCGCGGCGGAAACCGCGCTGCGGCTATCCAACGCACGAGATCACATCCTGGAAGCGAAGCTCGGTTTCCTGCCCCGTGATGCTGCACCTTCCCTCGACGGATGGATCGATGCGCTGGCCGGGGAATCTCCGACGCCGGGTGGGGGCAGCGCCGCGGCGCTCGCCGGGACGCTCGCCGCGGCGCTCGTGGCCATGGTTGCGCGTCTGACCGTCGGACGGAAAGCCTACGTGGCGGTCGAAGCCCAGGCCCGCGAGATCATCGCCGAAGCCGAGCAATTGCGCGGCGAGCTGCGGCGGCTCGTGGATGAGGACGCGACTGCCTACGAAGGCGTCACGCGCGCGTACAAGATCCCCAAGGGCGATCCTCGCCGCGCTCAGGCGATCGACGCCGCGCTGTTGGCCGCGGCCCGGCCTCCCGCCGAAGTCGTCAAGCGCGGCCGGCGGCTTCTCGCGCTCGCCCAAACCATCGAGCAGATCGGGAACAAGAACGCGGTGAGCGACGCGCGTGTGGCTGGAATGCTGGCGAGAACCGCGATCGACGGTGCGACGGAAAACGTGAACGCAAACCTGGCTGCCGTGTCGGACGAGGCGAGAGCAAAACAGTCGGGCGTCAGCTAGCGGTAGTCAAAATCCTCGGTCCGTTGTCCGTCACCGCCACGGTATGCTCGAAGTGCGCCGAGAGCGATCCGTCCTGCGTCACCACGGTCCATTTGTCGTCCAGCGTGCGAATGGCCGAGCCGCCGATATTGATCATCGGCTCGATCGCGATCGTCATCCCGGCCACGAGCCGGGGCCCTCGCTTCGGCTTGCCGTAGTTCGGCACCTGCGGCTCCTCGTGGAAGGCCGCACCGATGCCGTGGCCGACCAGCTCGCGCACCACCGAGTACCCCGCCTGTTCTGCCACGCGCTGCACGGCGTGCCCGATGTCGCCGACGTGGTTACCGGCGCGCGCCTGGGCGACGCCCGCCGCCAACGCCTCCTGCGTCACCGCCAGCAGCCGGGCCGTCTCCGGCCTGATGTCGCCCACGGGGAACGTCGCCGCGGAGTCGGCGTGTAACCCCTCCAGCCACACCCCCACGTCGATGCTGACGATGTCGGCGTCGTGGAGGACCCGCTTGTGTGACGGGATCCCGTGCACGATCTCCTGATTGATCGAGGTGCAGAGCGTGGCGGGAAAGTCGTACAGCCCCTTGAACGACGGCTGCGCGCCGGGATGGCTGCGGATGAAGGTTTCGGCGAGGCGGTCGAGGTCTTCGGTGGTGATGTCGGGTCGGATACTGCGCCCCACCAGCGCCAGCGTCTCGGCGACGATGCGGCCGGCGGCGGCCATCGTCTCGATCTCGCGCGGCGACTTGATGGTGATCATCGCCCGATGATCCGCTTGATCTCCCCGCTGATCTGATCGACCGTCCCGGTGCCGGGGACGCGGTGCACGATGCCGCGCTGGGCATAGTGCGCGATGAGCGGGGCGGTGTCGCGCTGATAGATCTGGAGGCGATTCGCGATGGCCTCAGGCGTGTCGTCCGGACGCCCTTCGACCTGCGACCGGGCGCTCATGCGCCGCACCAGCTCGTCCTCGGTGACGTCGAGCAGCAGGATATGGTTCAGGCGCTGGCCGCTCGCAGCCAGCGTCCGGTCCACCAGCTCGGCCTGCGCCGCGGTGCGGGGGAAACCATCGAAGATCGCGCCGGTCTTCGCCTCCGGGCGGTCCAACTGCTCCTTGATCATGCCGAGGATGATGCCGTCGGGCACCAGCTTCCCCTCGTCGTAGTATTTCTTGAACTCGAGGCCGAGCGGCGTCCCATCCTTCATGGCCGTCCGGATGAGGTCGCCGGTGGTGATTTTGGGCAGCCCGAGACGCGCGGCGAGGATTTTCCCTTGCGTCCCCTTGCCTGAGCCCGGCGCTCCCAGGATGAGGATGAACACTTAGCGCCGGAAACGAACGCGCGAGGTGCCGCCGCCGGCGCCGCCACCCTTCATGAAGCCGTCGTACTGACGGAGCAGCAGGTGCTGCTGCACCTGTTGCACCGTATCGAGCGCCACCCCGACGACGATGAGCAGCGCCGTGCCGCCGAACCCGAACGGCATGTTGAGTGTGTTCTGCACGACGATCGGCAGCAGGGCCACGAACGTCAGGAAGAGCGCGCCCGGCAGAGTGATGCGGGTCAGCACCTCGTCGATGTAATCGGCGGTTGCCGCGCCCGGCTTCACGCCGGGGATGAACGCGCCCTGCTTCTTGAGGTTCTCCGCCAGATCCACCGGGTTGAAAATGATGGACGTGTAGAAATAGGCGAAGAACACGATCAGCACGGCGCTCGACAGGATATACCAAACCGACGTCGTGTTGAAGTACTCGGCGAAGCTCTTGAGCCACGGAACGCCGCTGAAGGTCGCCACCGTTCCGGGGACGATGATCAGCGACTGCGCGAAAATGATCGGCATCACGCCGGCGCTGTTGATGCGCAGCGGGATGAACGTCTTCTGCCCCTCGCGAATCCGGCCGCGCCCCATCACCTTGCGGGGGATCTGGACCGGGATCCGACGCGCCGCCACCGTGATCGCGACGGTGCCCGCGACCACGAGCACACACATGATCAGCACGACGAGCAGCACGGGGAAGGTGAGCGTCCCGGTTTTCAACGCCTCGACGGTGTTGACCGTCTCCGGCAGAATCCGCTCGATGATCGAAAAGAAGATGAGCAGGCTCATCCCGTTCCCGATGCCGCGCTCGGTGATCTGCTCGCCCAGCCACATGACGAAGATGCCGCCCGTCGTCAGCGTCAGGACGGTGGTCATGCGGAAGGCGAACCCCGGACTCGCGACCGCATTGGGCAGCGATTCCGTGAAGACGCCGAATCCGTACGCCTGGAAGACGCAGAGCACCACCGTCACGTAGCGCGTCCACTGTGTCAGCGTCTTCTTGCCCTCTTCATCGCGCTGCATCTTCTCGACGATCGGGAACACCGGCCCGGCCAGCTGGAACACGATGCTGGCCGAGATGTACGGCATGATCCCGAGCGCGAAGACCGTGGCGCGCCGCAGGCCGCCGCCCGAAAACAGATCGTAGAGCCCAAAGAGCGTCCCGGTCCCGCGGGTGCTCATGAAGTCGGCGAGGGCGTCCACGTTCACGCCTGGCGTCGCGATGTGCGCCCCGATCCGGTAAATGACGAGGCACAACAAGGTAAAGAGGAGCTTTTCCTTGAGCTCCGGAACCTTGAACAGATTGGGAATCGGCGACGTCACGCGATCGTTCCGCCGGCCTGCTCGATCTTGGTCTTGGCGCTCGCGGAGACCGCCACGCCCTTCACGACGAACTTCCGCCCCGCGACCTCACCCGTGCCGAGCAGCTTGATCGGATGGTCGGGACGGCGCACCAGCCCGGCGCCGAACAGCGTCTCCGGCGTCACCTCGACGCCCTCGGCGAGGAGGACGAGGTGGCGCACGTTCACGACCTGCGCCGGCTGCTTGAACGGATTGGTGAAGCCGCGCTTGGGAATGCGCCGGATCAGCGGCATCTGGCCGCCCTCGAATCCCGGACGCACGTGGCCGCCCTGGCGCGCGGTCTGGCCTTTGCCGCCGCGGCCGGCGGTCTTGCCGATGCCGGAGCCGGGACCACGGCCCTTCCGGATGCGCGCGCGGTGTGAGCCCCGCGGCGGCTTGAGATCGTGCAGCGCGAGGCGTGAGAATTGGGCCTCGGGGCCAGGGGCTCGGGACTTGGTCCTCGCCCGGGGCTTGCGCGCTGCTTTTGCCTTCGGCTTTGGCATCTTACTTCTTTCCTTCCTTCTCCGGCGTCACCTCGACCAGGTGGCGCACCTGTTGGAGCATGCCGCGCAGGGCGGGATGATCCGCGTGCACGACTTCATCTTGATGATGCTTGAGACCCAGCGCCTCGAGCGTCCGCTTCATGCGGTAGGAATGGCCGCTGCCCGAGCGCACCTGCTTGATGCGCAGCTTGCCCTTCACGACCGGCGGCAGGACCCGGTCCCGACCCGGTTTGCGTTTGCGGTATTTCCGCGTCGGGGGCAGCCTACCCATGCGTGACCACGCTTTCCTGGCGGGCCCGATAATGAATGGCCTCGGGCTCCACGCCGCGCTCGCGCGCGACCCGGCGCGCGGTCGTCAGGCGCTTGAGGCCGTCGATCGTGGCGCGCACCATGTTGTGCGGATTCGTCGAGCCCAGGCTCTTGGTCAGGATATCCCGGATCCCGGCGCACTCGAGCACCGCGCGCACCGGACCACCCGCGATCACGCCCGTTCCCGACGCGGCGGGTTTGAGCAGCACCCGGCCCGCGCCGTGTTTGCCGATGATCTCGTGCGGGATCGTGCCGCCCGTGAGCGGGATCTCGGACATGCGACGCCGCGCGGCTTCGACCGCCTTGCGCACCGCTTCGCTGACCTCGTTCGCTTTCCCGGTCGCGATGCCGACCTGACCTTTCCCATCCCCCACCGCAACCAATGCGTTGAAGGAAAAACGGCGACCACCCTTCACGACCTTCGCGACGCGATTGATCGCGACGACGTTCTCGACCATGCCGTCGCCCTCGCGTCCGCGATCGCCGCCGTCGCGCCCCCCCCGCTCGCCGCCGCGCCCTCTGCCCCGGCCGCCGCGACCGCCGCCCGGGCCCCGCGGACCGCGCGGAGGCCGATGCTCCTCGACCGCCGCCGCGGGCGCCGCCGCCGCCGCCGCCGCCGCCTGAACGGGGGCTTCCGTCGCTTCCTTTTGTTCCTCTTTTTGTTCTTCCATTAGAACTCCAGTCCTCCTTTGCGGGCGCCGTCGGCGACAGCCTTCACGCGCCCGTGATACTGATAACCGCCGCGGTCGAACACGACCTTGGCGATCCCCTTCTCCTTGGCCTTGGCGGCGATGAGCTTCCCGACCGCAAAGCTCCGTGCCACCTTGCCCTTGCCTTCGATCTGCATGCCCTCGGACGTGTCAGCGACGCCGGCGATCGTGAGGCCACGCTCGTCATCTACGAGCTGCGCGTAGATGTGCTTGGACGAACGAAACACGACGAGCCGCGGCCGCTCCGGCGTGCCCTCAACCTTCTTGCGGACGCGCAGGTGGCGGCGATAGCGCTGATCCGCCGACGTCTTGATTTTCCGGATGGATCGCATGGCTTATTTCGCCGCCTGGGCTGTCTTGCCCGCCTTGCGGCGGACCTGCTCGCCCGCGTAGCGGATGCCTTTGCCCTTGTAGGGCTCGGGCGGCCGTACGTTGCGCAGCTCCGCGGCCACCTGACCCACGAGTTCCTTGTCGATGCCCTCGATCTTCACGAGGACGTTGTTGGTCACCGTGATCTTGATGCCTTGGGGCGCGTGATACGGCACGGGATGCGAGAATCCGACCACCAGCTGCACGCCGAACGGCTTCGGCTCGGCCTTGTAGCCGACGCCCTGGATCTCGAGCGACTTCGCGAATCCCGCCGTCACGCCCTCGACCATGTTGGCGATGAGCGTGCGCGTGAGACCGTGCAGCGCCTTGTGCTGCGCTTCGTCGGACGGACGCTTCACGACGACGGTGCCGTCCTCGAGCGTCAGCAGCATGTCCTCGTGCAGCGTGCGGCTGATCTCGCCCTTCGGGCCCTTCACCGTGATCTTGTGCCCGTCGATTTGCGCGGTGACGCCTTTGGGCAGCGGCACGGGCTTCCTGCCGATACGTGACATCGCTCGTCTCCTACCAGACCACCGCGAGCACTTCGCCGCCCACCCGGGCGGTGCGCGCTTCGCGGTCGGTCATGAGTCCCTGCGGCGTGCTCAGGATCGCCATGCCGAGGCCGTTCTTGATGCGCGGAATCTCGCGCGCCTTGACGTACCGGCGGAGCCCGGGCGACGACACGCGGTGGAGCTCGCGGATGACGGGCGCGTCATTGTG
>QHUE01000357.1 GCA_003221825.1 Gemmatimonadota bacterium | reverse complement strand
CTGGTCGGCAGCGCGAGCGCGGGGATGATCAGCTGCTGAATCATGAAAATCAGCAGCAGTACCAGCATGACATCGATCATCGGCGTGAGATTCGGCCCAGCCCGTAGGGAAGACATGGCGGCCTCGTGGGTGTTTCCCCATCGTATCCCAGGATTCTGACCGCGGGCCAACGGGCGGATTACGAGACGATGACGGACGCGTGAGCGAACCCGGTGCATCGGGGGTGCATGAGCCCTTCAGGACTCGCGTCTTCGCCGAGCCGGCGACCGAGGGGCTTCAGCGCACGACTCGAGTCCACCTGCCGCAAACCCGCCCCCCAATGCCGCAAAAACACCCTAACCGTAATGCGTCCGACGGTGCATCGTCTGCTTGTGGAACACTCAGGACTCGGAGCGAGGAGGAAGTTACAAACGGGCACACGGCTCCGACATCAAGCGCAAGAGCAAGGACGAGGCACGACGCGCGACGTGATCAGGGACGCGGGGGCACACTATGGGAAGACCGATGCCGCTCGATGAGAGACTGCGGGCCGTAGAGCAACTGACGCAAATCTTCCGCATTGAAAGACTGGCGTACGTCGGCGCGACCGGGTTGTCGTTTCTCCTCCTGTTCGCCGTCGCGATCAGAATGTTGATCAGCGGCGCTTCCCTCGCGCAGTGGGCCCTGATGCTCGGCTCGACCGGCCTGATCACCGTCACCACCGCGGGCATGCTGCGGATGTGGAATCAGGCGATTCGCCTCGTCGCGTCCGAGCCGGTCGATGGGAGGCCTCAATGACCACCACCCTCGCTCCGACCGACGTGTATCACAGCGCGAGAGTTTGGAGCAGTCTCACCGCCGTCGGGACAGTCGCCGTTGTCGTGGCCTTTCTTGTCGCGGGACAGCAACTCAACGTGGCCGCGACGTCCGTGAAGACGCTGCGCCGAACTGCTGACACCCTCACGAGCCAGGTCGCTTCGCTCAAGAAAGAGACCGCCGGCCTCCGTGAAGCACTCACCGCGGCACGCGCCGGCATCAACGCCTTTCACGCGGGCGACTACCTCGGCGCGGTGGGGCAGTACGACAAAGTGATCCGCGACGACTCGAGCAATGCGTATCTGCTGAACTTGCGTGCCTACTCGCTGTTCAAGGCCGGACGCATCGATGAAGCGATCCGGAGCCAGCAGCTCAGCTTACGCGCCGATCCGGGTTACGCGTGGGGCTATTTCGACTTGGCGCGATTCGAGTGTGCCCGCGGGAACTGGGATGCGGCAAAAGACGCGCTCGATCGCCTGCTCAAGGTGAATCCGGAAATGCGGCCGACCGCGGACCGGGATGGCGAGTTTCGTCGGCTTTGCAGGCGCATCTATCCGCCGAAGTAACCCGGAGGGCCCGAGGAAGTCCTTTAGGGCGCATACCAGGAGCCACACCAGCGCTGTGTCGAAGCTCACCAGCACGACTCGCGATCTGAGGCGATATTTTATGATCTAGACGAACCGGTCGCCCTAGCCGACAGGGGGCACCGTCATGCGCACACTGCGAATCGCCATCGCCACACTGCTGCTCGCATCATCCGCGTCCGCGCAACGGGCGACACGTCCGGCGTCGACGGACCCGTGGGAAGTCACCGAGCTGACCAACCGACCATCGCTGACACTGGAGCTTCCCGCGCTCACCACCGTGCGGGCGGCGGCGGCGGCGCGGGCGGCCGCCTTCGAGGTGCGGCCCGTCCTCGTCGTCCGCTGCCAGGACAGGGTACTCGACGTATTCGTGGCGGCGGGATCGGTCCTGGAGTCGGACGACAACGTCAAGACGCCGGTGCGCATGCAGTGGGGCAGCGAGGCCCCGGGGGAAGGCCGGTGGAGTCGCTCGACCGATTCGACGTCGGCGTTCGCGCCTGATCCACGAGCGGTGTTACGACAGCTCGCGTCCAACCCGGACCTGCGGCTCGAGATCCGTCCGTCGGGGAAATCGGCACAGCTCATCCGGTTCAACGCTCGTGGCCTCGAGCGACACATGGCGCAGGTCGATGCGGCGTGTCCGCCTGGGGGGAACGCGGATGGGCGGGCCGCCGATCACGTCTACGCGGAGGCCACCGTCGATGAACGCGCGGCGATCGTGTCGGCGCCGCCGCTCGAGTACCCGCCCGCGCTGCGGCATGCCGGACTGCAAGGACGCGTGACGGTGCAGGCCGTCATCGACACCCTCGGCCGCGCGGAACCCGCCTCGCTGAAGGTCATCGCGCGACCCAATACCGCATTCGACGAGTCGGCGCGCGCCTACGTCCTGCATGCTGTGTTTCGACCGGCGCGCGTCAAGGGACGCGCGGTGCGCGTTCTGATTACAGTGCCGGTCGATTACAAGATCGAGTGAGGCTTAGGAGCGAGTGACGGTGTACAAGCCGCAGGCGGTGAACTCGATCGTCACCGTCATGGTCTGGCTATTCCGCACCACCACGGCCGTGATCTTGCCCGCATCGAACCGGGGCGCCGCGGTGCAGCTCGCATTGTAGTGAAGCGGCGGGTTCGTCGTCACCGTGAGCGAATAGGAGCGGAGCGCCCGCGTCCACGACGAGGTGCCGTTCACCGACCAGCTGCCACTCGGCAGCAGCGTGTTCGGCATGATCGAGCCCGCCACGTCGGCCGTGAAGATGGACTCCCACGTACGCACGTGCTCCGCGGTGCCGCCGTTCGCGAACACGAAATCAGTCCGAAAGTTGGTCTCGCTGCTGCGCAGCGTCGTGCCGTCATGCGACGCCATCCGCGTGCCGTTTTCCGTCACGGAGCTGTTGGCGCCCGACACCAGGTTCACCGTGACGCG
>QHUE01000155.1 GCA_003221825.1 Gemmatimonadota bacterium | reverse complement strand
CGCCTGGGTTCTGACCGGCGTGGCGCCAAATCGCGGCGCGGCGACTCGTCTGTCAGATGTGGTGCTTGCCGTGCAGACCGAGATTCCGCTGCTCAAGCAGCATCTCTCGGATCAGCTGTGGGCGCTGCGGGGTGAAGGCATGGAGGCGCGGCGCTGGAATCGCGTCTCGGGCAAGGCCGAGCCACTCACGCTGCGGCGTTCCGGCGCCGTCACGATCGCGCACGGGTTCGCGACCGTGGTGCGCTTCTTCCCCGGCGCGCGGGAGATCCTGGCCGCGATCGACGACGAAGTCGTCGGGGCGCTCGTGAAACCGGAGCCGCGCCGGGCGGCGTGCTTCGAGGACCAGTATGCGTGCACCGGCGGCGAGCTGTACGAGCTGATGGCCGGCCACGACCGGTTCATCGCTGATTTGCGCCCGCTGGTGAACCCGGCCGGTTTGTGCTGCCACCCCTACGATCTGTGTACCGAGCTGATCGCTCGCGAAGCGGGCGTGGTGATTACCGATCGGCTTGGAGCGCGACTCGACGCGCCGTTCGACCTGACCAGCGATGTGGCGTGGGTGGGGTACGCGAATGAGCCGCTGCGCCGCGCGATCGAGCCGGTGCTGCAAGCGGCGCTGCACCGCCGTGGCCTGCTGAAGTGAATTGGTTTCAGCCCACGCTCGACCAGTTGCAGTCATTGGGCTCGTCGCCCGATAGCCGCCTGCGCAGTTTCTTTTCCGCCGGACGTCCCATCTTCATCGCGCGTGCGCCGGGCCGCCTCGATGTGATGGGCGGGATCGCCGACTACAGCGGCGCGCGCGTGCTCGAGCTGCCGCTCGCCTGCGCAACGTTTGCGCTCGTGCAGGCGCAAGACGCGCCGCGCTGTGAGGTCGCCAGTCGCCGGGGAGATCGGTGGGATTTCTACGCGACGGACCTTCCCCTCCCCGCTGCCGCGGAGCAGGCCGATCGTTGGGCGACCTATGTCGTTGGTGTCGTGCAGGCGCTCCTGCCAGCACCAGCGCGGTCCGGCTTCCGGATCTTGATTGACTCCTCGGTACCGGAAGGCAGAGGCGTCGCGTCGTCCGCCGCGCTGGAGGTCGCGGTTGCTACCGCCGTCGCCGCGAGCCTCCACCAACGCATCGACCCCGCGGAACTGGCGGTGCTGTGCCAGCGCGTCGAAAACCACATCGTTGGTGCGCCCTGCGGCATCATGGACCAGATGACGAGCGCCTGCGGCAGGATGGATCGGTTACTGCAACTGCGCTGCCAACCGGGCACGATCGAAGGCTACGTCGAGGTTCCTGCAGGTTACCGATTCTATGGCATCGATTCCGGGATCAGCCACGCGGTCTCGGGGGCCGACTACGGGACGGTCCGCACCGCAGCATTCATGGGACTGCGCATCCTCATAACCGAAACCCCATGGCGCGGCCGGTACCTCGCCGATCTCACGCCGGCGGAGTTTTCCCAGTTCGCGCGCTCGCTGCCTGAAGACATGAAAGGCGCTGAGTTCCTCGAGCGCTACGGCGGCATCAGCGACACCGCAACCGTCGTCCATCCCGACCGCCGCTATCCGGTGCGTCGAGCGTCGGAACACCCGGTGGGCGAGCAAGCGCGGGTGGACCGCTTCGTGCGGCTGCTCCCCACGCTCGCGCATCATCCCGACGCGGCGAACGAATTGGGGCAGCTCATGTACGCATCACACCAGAGCTACAGTGCCTGCGGCTTGGGCAGCACCGGCACCGACGCCATCCTCGAGCTCGCCCGCGCCGCGGGTCCCGAGCGCGGCGTGTTCGGCGCGAAGATCACCGGTGGCGGTAGCGGCGGCACGGTCGCAGTCTTCGCGACGAGCGAAGCGGAGAACGTTGTGCGCGACGTAGCAGCCCGATACAGCGCGGAGAGGGGTCGCGAGGCACAGGTGTTCGCGGAGTCCGGGCCCGGAGCGGCGGAGACTGGCGTACTGGCACTAAGGACTTAGCGCTGCCCCGTGACGACGAGCGTCGTCGTGAGCCGAATGTCCGCGGACGACGCGCCCGCCTCCACCACCACGGGCCCGTTTTCGATTCCCCAGCGGTGGCCGCCCGGGTCCCAGTAACGCAGCGCGGCGGCGGCGAGCGGGAACGTCACGGTGCGCGTCTCGGCGGGCTGGAGGGTCACGCGCCGGAAGCCCCGTAGGTCGCGCTTGGGGCGCGCCACCCGAGAGCTGGGGTAGCGCACGTAGAGCTGCACGACTTCGTCACCGCCCCTCACGCCGGTGTTGGTTATGTCCACCGACACGTTAACCGTGTCGCCGCCTCGGAGCGTGTCGCTGCTGATCCGGAGGCGGTCGTAGCGGAAGGCGGTGTAGCTCAGGCCGTAGCCGAACGGATAGAGCGGCGCACCGTCGAAGAAGCGGTAGGTGCGGCCCCCCCCCGTCATGCGGTAGTCGTCGAACGGCGGCAGATCGGCCACGTCGCGATAGAAGGTGACGGGGAGGCGACCGCCAGGATTGTAGGTCCCGAACAGCACATCCGCGATCGCCGTGCCACCTGCCTGGCCGGGGTACCACGCTTCCAGGATCGCGGGCACATGCTCCTGGGCCCAGGTCACCGCCACCGCGCTGCCGCTCAGCAACACGAGCACCGTGGGCTTCCCAAGCGCCACGATCCGCTCCAACAGGTGTTCCTGCGGCGCGGGGAGGTCGAGGCTCGTCCGGTCGCCGCCGGAAAAGCCCGGGACCGCCACGCGCATTTCCTCACCCTCCAAACGAGCGGTGAGGCCAAGGCAGAGGACGACGACGTCAGCCCGCCGTGCGACGGCGACCGCTTCGGACTCCAGGGCCTCAGGGGGTGTCGCCCACAGGAGCTGGAGCTCGGCCTCCCCGTAGGATTCCTCGCCGTCCACACGCAGGCGGTAGCTGCGGCCCGCCGTCAATTGCAGTGGTTCGCTCTGCGCAAAGCGCGGGTCGGGGAACTCCCCGTCGTGGGTTGGATAGACCGACTGCACCACCAGGCTGTCGTCGAGATAGAACTGGAACTTGACGGTGCCGACGAGGGCGAGTCGGTAGGTGCCAGTGTGCCGGGGCCGCAAGGTGCCTGTCCAGCGAACGCCGAAGTCATCGGCGTTCATGTCGGCGCGCGGAGCATTTGCACCCCAATGGGAGTCGAGCGTGGAGTCAGTTCGCTGGAACAGCGGCGTCCCTGTCAGCGCGCGGCTCGCATAGAAGGCCACGTCGAGTCCACGGCGCCCCCTCGCAGTCGACAGAACCGCTGCGGGAACCGGCGCGAGCACCGGAAAGCCGTCCGCCAAGTCTGAGCCGAGGGCGTACAGGACGCGCGTGCGCGGTGAGACCGCCTCTCGGATGCCACGCAGCGGTGTGACGGGATCCGCCGGGATCCCGTTGTAGTTGCCGAGCAGCATGCGCCACTGGTCGGCGTTGGGTCCGATGACCGCGATCGTTCCCAGATCCCGCCGCAAGGGCAACAGATTGCGCGCGTTCTTGAGCAGCACGATGGACTCGCGCGCCACCGCAAGCGCCAGCGCCCGGTGCGACGGCTCATCGAGCACGGTGATCGGGATGCGTGCCCAGCGCACCGAGTCGGGCGGGTCGAACATCCCGAGCCGGAACCGCGCCAGGAACAGCCGGGTGACCGCGCTGTCGATGGCCTGCTCGGTGATGAGCCCCTGGTGCACAGCGTCGAGCAGGCTGCCGTACTCGCGCCCGCAGTCGAGGTCGGTGCCCACGCGGACGCCAAGGGCGGCCGCTGCGGCGGCCGTTGGGACAACGCGGTGCCGTTGGTACATGTCGTCGATCGCGCCGCAATCGGACACGACGTAGCCGGGAAACCGCCACTCGCCCCGGAGAATGGTGTCGAGCAGCAACGCGCTGCCGCAGGCGGGCGACCCGAACACCCGGTTGTAGGCGCACATCAAGGAATACGCGCCGGCCTCGCGGATGCCCGTTTCGAAGTGCGGCAGGTAGCTCTCGCGGAGGTCCCGCTCGCTCACGACCGCGTCGAACTCATGGCGGAGTGGCTCCGGCCCAGAGTGCACGGCGAAATGCTTCACGGTCGCGATGGTCTTCAAGTACCTGGGATCGTCGCCCTGCAGCCCGCGGATGAACGGCACCGCCATCCGGCCGGTGAGATACGGGTCCTCGCCGTACGTCTCCTGCCCGCGTCCCCAGCGCGGGTCGCGAAACAGGTTGATGTTGGGCGACCAGACGGTGAGGCCTTGATAGCGCTGGTGCTCGCCGCGCCGCTCGTAGTCGTGATGCTTGGCGCGAAACTCGTCGGATATGACCGTGGCCATGCGGAACACGAGACTGTCGTCCCACGTCGCGGCGAAGCCGATCGCTTGCGGAAAGACGGTCGCGAGGCCCGAGCGCGCCACTCCATGGAGACCCTCGTTCCACCAGTTGTACTCGGGAATGCCCAGCCGCTCGATCGCCGGCGCGCGGTCCATCAGCTGCGAGACCTTCTCCTCGAGCGTCATGCGCCGCACGAGGTCTCGGGCGCGCTGTTCGAACGGCAGGCTCAGATCCTGCCACGCCGGAGTCTGAGCGCCGGCGGCGCCGGCGGCGCCGGCGAATACGGCTGCGAACAGGACAGCAAAGCGAAACACGGGATTGCCCCTCCGGGGAAGAAGACACAAAATGATATTATGACTCTCTCTTGGCGACCCCCTCTGCTGCTCCTGCTGGCGTGCTGTCTCGTCCCCGGCGCCCCCGGCGGCGCCGCCTCCCAGACTGATCACCCCGACCCCGACCCCTGGGCTGCGCCCGCGCGCGGATCGTGGGTTCGCAGCGGAGCCGTCGCCGCCGGGGACGTGATGCTCGCGTCACAAGGGAGTGGCGCCGAGATCGTGGTCGGCGCCGCCGAGCCGCTGAATGTGCGCCAGGCCGCCGCCTTCCTCGCCGGCGACATCGAGACGATCAGCGGCTACCGGCCGCCTCTCGTCGCGACGCCGACCCCCGGCAAGACGAGCATTCGTCTCGTCACGCTGGGGACCGAGCGGCTCCCCTCCGTGATCGATGCGTCCAGGCTGCGGGGGCAATGGGAGGCCTATCGCGTCGTCACCGCGCCCCGGACCGTATGGCTGGTCGGCTCGAACCCGCGCGGCACCGCCTTCGCGGCCTACACGCTCTGCGAGCGTCTCGGCGTCGATCCGCTCTATCTCTGGACCGAGTATGTACCGGAGCATCATGACCCCCTCGTCCTCAAGGCCACGCGCTTCGCGCAGGGAGCACCGGCGTTCAGGTATCGCGGATTTTTTCACGACGACGAAGACATCCTGCCGCGTCCGTTCGACGCGCGTGGATATCCACTTCAAACCGGCGACGTGCCGCTCGCGTGGTACCGGCGCTTCTTCGAGACCGCGCTGCGGTTGCGCATGAACATGGTGGCGCCGTATGTGCGCGTGCACCGCCGCTACGAGGTCCAGCAGCTCGCGAGCGACTGGGGCCTCTACTACACCTCACACCACTACGACATCCTCGTTTCCAACCCGTTCGGGATGACGACATTCAACCTCGCGGCGGAGCGAGGGGTGCGACCCGACTACGATTGGTTCACGAACCGGGACGGCTTGTTGACCTACTGGCGCGGCGGCGTGGAGGAAAACCACGACCTGGACGTCATCTGGCCGGTGGGCCTGCGGAACACGTCCGATCGCCCCTACACCTGGCCCGAGGGCACCACGGACTCGGGCAAAGCGAGCGTGTTCCGCGAAGTGATCGGCCTGCAGACCGCCATGGTCCGCAACGCACTGCCACCGGGGCGCACGCCGATCTTCCACTTCACGATGTACTCGGAGATGTTGGACCTGTACGCCCGAGACCCCGCGGCGTTCGGGCTGCCGGACGATGTGATCATCGTGTGGCCGGACGACAACGACGGCCACATGCGCGGGCTGCCGACCGATCGCGGGCGTTGGAAGCACGGCGTTTACTATCACCTGGCGTACCTCGGCGGCAATCTCAGCAAGCAGACCACGCACATCGTGGCTCCCGCCACGATCGCGAGCGAGTTCCAGAAGATCGTGCAGGCTGGGGCGACGGAGTACATGCTCGTCAACGTCTCGGAACTGAGGGACTACGTCAT